>CASQMQ010000074.1 GCA_949430125.1 uncultured Pseudomonadales bacterium | reverse complement strand
GGCTTTGCCTCATCCTTTTACGAAGTCGGTAGAAGTTGAGTTGCCTCTTAAGCTCGATATGGCGTTCTCTGGTGATCAACAGAAAATTCTTGGGTCTCTTGGTCCTACCTTGAGTTTCGACTTGGAATTAGAGCAAGGGGAAATCCGCGATGGGTTGGTATTCGTCGGTGAGGCTCAGGGCAATTTCGAAAACCTGCGCGACAATGTATCAGAAGGATTGGTGGTACTAGGGAATATGGATCGGTTCGAGCTAGAGCAGTGGAGTGATTTTCTCGCCGAGTTTAACAGCGATGAGTCTGTGTCTGAGGGCATGAGTAGCACCATTGAGTTCGTGGACTTACAGATAGAGAATTTCCAGTTCTACGGTGAGAAATTAAGTGATGTGAATATGCGCATTACTCCTGCGCTGACACAGGACAATTGGGAGATCGCACTACAGAGTAATTCAGTAGCGGGACAGGTGAGGCTGCCCTTCGACAGGGATGACTACCTGAGTGTCGATTTACAGTATCTGCGACTGCCGGGCGAGGAGAGTGATCGAATCGGCCCTATGCAAGAGGTGAGAGTTGAGCAGCTACTACTTGAAGAGGAAGAACCTGTCGATGTTCTTGCAGACATCGACCCCCGTGAATTGCCGCGTATGCACTTCTCAACAAATGAGTTCTTCATCGGAGATCGCCCCTACGGAAGTTGGAGCTTTACTCTGAACCCAAATTCCGAGGGCGCAGAAATAGATGACCTCGCCTTCGACTTTCGTGGATTACGGCTAGGTCTGGATAGCTGTGTCCTCTGAAGCAAGCTGAGAATGATCCGCTGGATATCGAGGCCGGCGACCGCTTCTGATTCCGCATTTTAGTTGGCACTTTGATGGTGCTACACACGAAGTTCGCTAACCGGTGTTCTAACAGCTGACAATATGGCAGATGTGTTGACGGCGAACGGATACGCGGCAAGTTTAGAGAGTAGCTCTGCTGAGTTTGTAGCCGATTTGAGCTGGCCAGGTAGCCCCGCCTTCTTTACAGCGGCGAATCTTAGTGGAGACATTGCGATAAACATAGAAGACGGGCGATTCCTGCAAGGCGCAGGCGCCGCGGGTGCGCTTAAGTTAATCAGTATTCTAAACTTCGATGCGATTATGCGCCGATTACGATTTAGTGATGACCTGCTGAGAAGTGGACTTGCCTACGATGAAATCACGGGGCAGATGTCGATGGTCGATGGACAGGTGCACATCGAGGATAGGCTGGTAATTTCCGGACCATCTAGTCTCTATCAGATCACAGGCGATCTAAATCTCAAAGACGAAAGCATCGTGGGCGAGATGTATTTGACGTTGCCGGTTAGTAATAATATTCCTTGGATTGGCGTGTTAACCGCGAATATTCCGCTGGCGGTTGGGGCCTATTTATTCGACCGAATCTTCGGAGATCAAGTGAATAGTTTGACCAGCGCAGTCTATACACTCGAAGGCCCGTGGGAAGATTTAGAGCCTGAGTTTAAACAGGCATTTGGTTCTCCAGAGAGTCCAGCACCAGCCGTACAATAATCGATTCGAGATAAGCCTATGAAACAAGCTCTGAGAAAGAAGCCGCTTAAGATACAATTATTCTGCTGGTCTTATACGCACTGCTTGTCGTGCTATTCGAGTCCTCACTCGGTTATTTTCAGCCCGAGAGCGCGAGCACGCTGCAGATTGCAACGATTGATGCTGATGGAACAGTTAATCAGCGCATACTGGCACGTATAGATAGTGCCGGGCAGCTCTACGTTGCTGCCAATCACTGGCCTCGTGCTTGGTATAGGGAAGCGCTCGCCAACCCGTCCGTAGAGGTAAGTTTGGAAAGTGGGCAGGGCAGCTATATTGCAGTACCCGTTGAAGGCGCAGAGCATGATTCGGTGAATGCGGATAATTCACTGGGCTTGATGTTTAGGATTTTGACTGGCTTCCCGCCGCGCTATTTTCTGCGCCTCGATCCAGCGGCATTATCATCGATTTCATCTAATCCGCCAATTAGAGGTGATCTAGTACTAGATTCCTTCGAGCGCGCTCCGCGCAAAATATTTCTCAATGCGTAGTTGCCAGCATGGCAAGCATACTCGAATAGCCTTTCGTCGGTCCTTGTCATCGGCATAAGGATTACTATTCGATCTTGAAATGTATCGGGATCGATCGATGGTGATCTCGTAATCTAGAGAGCCTTCGGCCGTCGGTGTGAAGCGTTCAATAAGCAATCGATTCTTCGCACTGCCATAGGCAACCTGTCTCATGCCAATGCTGGCGATGGAATCGGTGAAGTTTCTAGACTCAACGACCAGCGTATTGCCTTCGAAATAGCCCCTCGAATCTCCAGACCAAAGCGTTATGGCAGTATCGACATGCTCCGTTTTCTCAAGCGGCACAATGCGTGCGTCGAAACCCATCTCGGTTAGGATGACGACATGATCACTGTTTTGAAAAATCTGCAGATTATTATTGTAGGGACCGCTGAACATAGGTGGGCCGGAATTAAAGACGATGCAGCGTTCAGATAGGCCTCGGTCCTCGGGCCCATCGCTACTGATGCCTCCATGGGTGAAGCGCACGGGGCGATCTCCGGGTATCACTGTGACGCCATTTGCATCACTGCGTTGAATTAGGGTTCCTGGAGCTACATCCGGAAACCTGCCGTTTCTTGGGTAGGTCACTAGCGAAGTCCTGCCATTCTCTCCAAGTGCGTCGCTCTCGAACCAAAAATTATTCACAGCTCCTACTGAGCGTGCATTCTGTGTCGTCAGGATACGCTCCGAGGTAGCTGCCTCTCTCGCTGCTGTGGCTGCGACACTCTCCACTCTTGACTGCAGTGTGCTTGCCAGCTCTTCATCGGTCAGAAATTCTTGGTCGCCAAAGCGCTCAGGTCTCTCTAGGGGTGTCTTGTTGGAAAAATTCCAGACGCCGCGTAAATCAGGGTGGCCATACTCGGTCAGCTGCGGGCTGAAATCCTGTGCGTTCACGGGAAAAGAAGCGGCATAAAGGCAGAAAAGCAACAGTTGAATGGAGAGTTTTACTAATATTTTCATGCACTTACTCTTGTGTCAGGGAAATATCAGTCCATCATAATATAATTTTAGCTCAGTCGGTAGTTCTGCCAGACTGCATCTATTTGCCGCACGAGAGTCATCTTAAATGGCAGAAGTAACTGTAACGTTTAGGCTGGTTCTGAGTCTTACTATGAAGAGTCAAGAACACAACGACGGCTATTGGGAATTGAACGATGATTCGACTGAAGAACTTAAGCAAGATGCATCGAACCGCCTACATGGAAACCGTAGCCCTGGATAACATCAATATTCATAGCCGTAAGGGGGAATTCGTTGCGGTTATGGGACCTTCCGGCTGTGGTAAGTCTACCCTGCTAAATATGGTCGGCATGATCGATACGCCGAATTCTGGTGAGTATTTCTTCGACGCAGGAGAGATAGCCAGCCGCTCCGAGAACGACCTCGTTGACCTACGTAAACAAAACATCGGGTTCATCTTTCAAAACTTCAATCTCATCGACGATTTGAGTGTGCAAGAGAACGTCGACCTGCCTCTTCTTTATCTAGGATTGGGCAAAAAAGAACGAAAGGAGAAGGTAGCGCAGGCGCTTGGGCTTGTTGGACTAGAGGGCGGGCGAATCATCAGGCACGGCAGTAACTTGAAAATAGAATCCGTGAGACGCGTTTGTTCCAAATTGAGACTCAGCTTGAAAAGCTGGAAGAGAACCTACAGGTTTCCCAGAGCAGTTTTGAAAGTCTTCTCGTGCGAGCACCCATAGCAGGGCAATTGACTTCTCTGCCTGTAGAGATAGGAGAGAGCAAACAGGCTGGATAGCGACTCGGGCAGATCGATGTAATTGACCAGTACAAGGTTGTTGCGCAGATTTATGAATTCTATGTCCAGAGTATTTCCGGATCAGCCGGTCACTTTTCCCTGACGGGACGCGCCTCTATTACCGCCGCGGTCTATCCGATTGCTGGGCTCTCGCGATGTTACGGAGGGCTGGGCGACACTAGTGGCACTAGAGTCTGCTGCTAGCCATTGGTGGCTTTATTCAGGATGCCGGAGGCAATTGGGTTTTTGTGGTCGATGCTGATGGGGTCTATGCCAACCGTCGAGACATTCGTGTGGCTCATGGAATAACCGTTATGTTGAGGTGATCGAAGGCCTACAGCAAGGTGATCGCGTGATTACTTCTAGTTATAGGCAAATGGCTGACATGGAGCGGGTTCAGCTCGGTCAGTGATTGAATGCAGTAATTGCTAAGCTCGGTCCGCCCGTCTTCCTTTTTGCAAATCTTTCTACTCACTTGCCCCATCAGGCGATGATCTATTAAGATGCGCCGATGTCTCCAACTCTCGTCGATAATTCTCCAAGAGGTCTAGCATCAATATAAGTATTCTCAGTAATCTTATTGCAGCGGCCTTAGTAATAGTCGGTCTGCTCGTAGAATGGCCGTATCAGGCTTATGTGCTTAACACGGGTCTTTTCGCGCTATCTGGAGGCATAACCAATTGGTTAGCTGTTCATATGCTGTTCGAGCGTGTTCCGGGAATCTACGGCTCAGGAGTAATTCCTTTGCGATTCGAGGATTTCAAACTCGGTATAAGACGGCTGATCATGGAGCAGTTTTTCCACAAAGCCGATCTGGAGGAGTTTTTCCATGGTGCCGGTGATATCTCCGAAAAGATGACGGGTCAACTGAAGGAGGCGATCGATGAGCTGAATCTCGATGCCGCCTTCGAATCGCTGCTCGATGTGATCATGAGCTCCTCTTTTGGCGGTATGGTTGGCATGTTGGGCGGTCGCGATGGCCTAGGTGCGCTGAAGGCGCCATTCATAGAGAAGATGCGTGATTTTTTCGGCGAGCAATTGACAGACGGGAGCTTTCAGGAACAGATCCAGGGCGCCTTAAGTTCTGCTATGGATGACGAGGTGATACGCAGCAAACTGGAGTTTATGATCGATGATCGACTGAATCAAATGACGCCAAAAATGGTCAAAGAAATAATTCAGCAGATGATACGTAAGCACTTAGGTTGGTTGGTCGTTTGGGGGTGTGTGTTCGGCGGCCTGATCGGTCTTCTCGTAACGGTAATTAATACCCTTTAACAGCGCCTAGTGGGCTTCTTTTCTTGAACTGCCATTCAATTTTTTGTCCATCAAGATATGTGACGGCTAATTTCTATAGTAAATCCCCTACGTTAAACGCTGATAGAGCGTGATGCAGATCACGTTGACGCACTCAATTAGTGCGTTTAATTTCGTGGTGTATAATCCAAATCGACTCAAGGGTGAGAAGGGAATTATTTCACACGCAGTGGGTGAAAAAATAGAATCGCTGTACTACAATGCGCGCTCCAAAAGTTTGTTAAAGATCAGGCACAACATGCAGGTTTACTTCTTATGCAGGTGACTTTTTAACCTGTTAAATTTAAAGCACAGATTGAGTAGAAAAATATGGCACGACCAGTCGAATTTGATGAAGACAAAGTTTTAACCTACGCGATGGAGCAGTTCTGGCGCGAAGGATATGAGGCAAGCTCCGTTCAGAAATTGCTAGATTGCACGGGTATCAACCGAGGAACTCTCTATAACTCTTTCGGTGACAAGGACACTTTCTTCAAATCTTGTATCGATCAGTACAATAAGGTGGTGGATACGCAGATTGCCGCCACTCTAGAGAATTCTAAACTTGGCCCCTGGGAAGCTATCGAAGCCTATTTAGATGAGACTGTTCTCAATGTGACAAACAAGCGCCGCAGCATGGGCTGCCTGCTGGTTAATTCGGTCTGCGAAAGCATTAACTACGACAAGGAGATGCGCAAGGTCGTCCGCGGCTCTCTGTCTACTATGCGCAAAGGCCTATTGGCTCGTCTGAACGAAGCCCATAAGAATCGCAAGGTGAAGAAGGGCGTCAGCGCAGAATTTGCTGCTGAAGTTCTGATGAACAGCCTTCATGGCATCCGAGTAAATAGCCGAGATGGCAAGACTCCAAAGCAGTTGAAAGAGCTTATTAAGTTCAATGTTGCCTCGCTGAAGAAGTAGTAAAAACAAGCACAGGTGTGTCATTTGAAAATAATTCATTAAAAATCAAGAAGTTAAATTTAATGGCCGTGTATTTAAGATAGCGAAGACAGAAAAGGGAGGCTACGGCCTTCCTTTTTTATTGCCTGCAAAAATGGCGTGCTCGAAGACCTGAAATCTGCCTTTTAATTCAGTCGAAAGGATTGCTATACTCTAAGCCTAGATTCCCTCATTTGTGGAATCAGTCCAGATTTGATGCACCGCTGCGAGCCACTGCAGCTTAAGTAGTTAGGACGCCAGTAGTTAGGATAAGACAATGAAAAAAATAGCCGGCAGAAAGAAGAGCGACGACACTAAGATTGACCTTACCCCCATGTTGGACGTGGTCTTTATCTTATTGATTTTCTTCGTAGTAACAGCGACATTTCTCTCCGAGACTTCGGTAAGTGCCGCGAGTAGCGACAACAATAATAGCGATCCGCCTCCCGAGGACGACGACAAGAAGAACATTCTTTTCGAAATTGGTTCTAATAACGAGATTATTCTTAACGGTAATCCACGTCCGATTCTACCAAATTTCATTCGCTCCAATATTGACCAGCTTAAAGCTGAAAACCCTTCTGCCTCGGTAATTATTCAGCCGAATAATGCATCTGATGTTTCTTCCTTGGTGATGATTATGGATGCGGCTCGGCAAGCAGGTATGGCGAACATTTCTATTGTAGAGCCTGAGTAGCGACTAGATGAAAAATTATAGCTGCTATTAACTGCGATCATTCTGATTAGTAGTAAAAGATACGCACTATCGCTTACGATGGTGCGTTTTTCGTTTAGGACCGCGCCTCTTAACCTCAAATCGAGTTACCTAACATCATGAAGAACCGTTGGATAGAATCCCAAGCTGCAGCCATAGCAGGCGAAGGCGATGATCTTGGCCTGCGTGTTTACACATCGCAGCTGCTGGGAGCGGACGCCGACCTCGTGCTGCATGGCGGCGGCAATACTTCTGTGAAGGGAGAGTTGAAGAATGTATTCGGCGAAATGGAGTCTGTTCTGTTTGTGAAAGGCTCCGGATGGGATCTGCGCACGATTCAAGGCGCGGGTTTTCCAGCGGTGAAGATGGATTACCTCTTGCGCTTGGGCGAGCTCGACAGCCTCAGCGATAGTGAGATGATGCGCCAGCTTCGTCTGGCGCTCCTAGACCCTGCGGCACCAACGCCTTCGGTCGAAGCTATTCTGCATGCCCTTATTCCTCACAAGTACGTAGATCACAGTCATGCCGATGCCGTCGTTGCGATAAGTAATAGTCCGAACGGTGAGGTTATGCTGCAGGAAATCTATGGGAATGAGGTATTGATACTGCCCTATACGATGCCAGGGTTTATCTTGGCTAAGCAGGTGGCGCAGGCGACAGCCTCAGTTGAGTGGTCATCGCTGCGCGGCATAGTCTTATTGCACCATGGCATATTTACTTTCGATAAAGATGCAGGCGCTTGCTATAGCACAATGATTGAGCTTGTTAGCAAGGCGGAGCAGTATTTAAAAGAAAAGATGGGCACTACTGGATTGGCCGCTGCTAACTATGACCCCGACGCAGGGGATTGTCTGCAGCTCAGCCGGCTCCGTGGATTTGCAGCAGGTGTTATGGGTAGACCGGTTTTGCTTAGGCTTGAGACTTCGAGCCAGGCGACTGGATTCGCAAGCCTGAAAAATTGTGCTGAATTGGCTACTCGCGGTCCGTTGACGCCCGATCATACGATACACACGAAAGCCTTCGCTGCTATTTTTGCAGATGACCCTGTTCAAGGGCTGCAGCAGTTCCAAGCCGATTACCGTGACTTTTTTGAGAAGCATAGCGATGAATCCCATCAATGCCTAGATAGCATGCCTCGTTATGGTGTTTGGCGTGACAAGGGCATGGTTTATCTGGCACCTAACCAGAAGCGATTAGGTATAGTTCAGGATATCTCACAGCATACGATTAAATCGATTCAGCAAGCGCAGCTACTGGGAGGCTGGCAGACATTGCCAAGTCAGGACCTATTCGATGTTGAATACTGGGAACTGGAACAGGCGAAGCTGAAATCTTCGGTTAAGGCGCCGGAGTTTGAAGGCAAAGTGGTGGTAGTGAGCGGCGCTGCATCGGGAATAGGAAGAGCCTGTGTACAAGAATTCATAGACCAGGGCGCGGTAGTGTTGGCCCTCGATATCGCTCAGGACTTCGCGGCTCAATTTAAAAGCGCTTGCGTGTTGCCAGTTCACTGCGACGTGACCGATTCTGTAGCAATTGATGACGCGCTACGGCAGATGGTCGTCGAATTCGGCGGAATTGATATTGTGGTTAGCAATGCGGGTAGTTTTCCCGCGAGCCAATCGCTAGAAGACATGGATGACGACAATTGGGAATCATCACAGCGCTTGAATCTGGGCTCGCACATGAAACTGTTGCGCTCCGCTACGCCTTTTCTAAGGAACGGTATCGATCCGGCGGTGGTTATCGTTGCGTCTAAGAATGTGCCTGCACCAGGACCAGGTGCTGCCGCCTATTCTGTCGCGAAAGCCGGCCTTACGCAGATGGCGCGCGTCGCTGCCCTGGAGTTGGGCGAGGCAGGCATACGCGTAAACGTGCTGCATCCTAATGCTGTGTATGATACGGCGATATGGACTGACGAAGTGTTAGCTAGTCGAGCCCAGTATTATGGTGTTAGCGTTGAGGAGTATAAGACTTCGAATGTGCTACGCACCGAAGTCGAATCAATCGACGTTGCTAAGGCAGCCGTCCTATTTGCAGGAGGCTCACTGACTAAGACCACTGGAGCCCAGTTACCAATCGACGGCGGCAACGAGCGCGTCATCTAATTTTACTACGATCTGTTTATACTATTAAGGCGATACGACTGTGAATGTGAATGGCCAGCATTTCCAGAGCATCTGGTTCGATGAATCTGACGATAGTGTCAATATCATCGATCAGACTCGCCTGCCGCATCGTTTCGAGATCGTTACACTCCAAACCCTGCACGATGCCTGCCATGCAATTGAATCCATGCAGGTCAGAGGCGCACCTCTGATCGGAGTGACAGCCGTCTATGGTGTGTATCTGGCACTGCTTGAAGACCCGAATCAGCTAGCAGTGGCGGTGGATAGATTGGCTGCCACGCGGCCTACTGCCATAAATCTGCAGTGGGCTCTAGATAGAATGAATGCAGCGCTGCGAAACACCCTCGTCGAGAAGCGAGTTGATGTTGCTTTGCAGCAAGCCCGAGCGATGGAGGCTGAGGACAGTGCGATCTGTGCCGAGATTGGCGCGCAGGGAGCTAAGCTTCTGCAGGAGATTTGGGATGCTAAGTTAGATCAGGGTAAGTCGCTGAATGTTCTAACGCACTGCAACGCAGGGGCCCTAGCGGCCGTTGATTGGGGAACAGCGCTTTCTGTTATCTACAAGGCTGCCGAGGCGGGAGTGCCAATTCATGTTTGGGTAGATGAGACTCGACCTCGCAATCAGGGAGCGTCGCTTACCTGTTGGGAGCTTGCCCAACAAGAGATAGCTCATACTCTGATAGTAGATAATGCCGGCGGTCATCTCATGCAGCAGGGCTTAGTAGATTGCTGTGTTGTCGGTAGCGATAGAACTACCATTACCGGTGACGTCTGCAATAAGGTTGGCACCTATCTGAAGGCGTTGGCTGCGTTTGATAATGAGGTGCCATTCTTCGTTGCTCTGCCAGTGTCGAGCATTGACTTTACGCTGACGGACGGCATTAAAGAGATTCCAATTGAAGAGCGCGATGCTGAAGAGGTCAGTCATCTCAGCGGTATCGACGCCGATGGGCTATTGAGCAAGATTAGACTCTGCCCTGCAGGTGTAACGGTGAGCAACTTCGGGTTTGATGTAACGCCCGCGCGTCTAGTCACAAAGATTATCACTGAGAAGGGTGTGTTCGACGCCGAGCAGTCACAGCTGCAGCGGCTGCGTAGTTAGTTTCTTGTTCTCTATTTTCTGCTGTTCGGCTTATCAGTACTAACCCGGAGGCCAGCTAAGCGCACGGCCACCGAGAATGTGCAGATGTAGGTGGAAGACAGTTTGTCCTCCATCGCGGCCAGTATTAATCACGTAGCGAAATCCATTTTCACTCAGGCCTAGGTCTGCGGCGATCTGATTGGCTTTCAATAGCAGTTTACCCAGTAGCGCCTCATCTGCGTCATCTGCCGAACTCACGTAAGTTAGATGTTTTTTGGGGATAACAAGGATATGCGTAGGTGCGACAGGATTAATATCATGAAAGGCATACACGTCATCGTCGGAATAAACCTTGTTTGAGGGTATTTCCCCTGCGATAATTTTGCAAAACAGACAGTCTTGTGACATGCAGTGCTCCAATCATTCAGCTGTGATTAATGCGTCCGGGCTGTACTATAGCATGGGATATGAGAGGAGAAATTTTGAGTATTCGATTTAAGAGATCGCGGCTATTACTGTTCTTCTTATTATGCGGCGCACCAATCCTGTCGCATTCACAAGAGCAGGTGGTTCGCTATGGCTACAATATCTTGAATACTTATCCGCATAACATTGACTCCTTTACTCAAGGTTTGGTCTATCACGAGGGTTTTTTGTTCGAGGGCACTGGCAAGAATGGACAGTCTAACTTGAGCAAGATAAATCTCGAGGATGGCGAAGTGCTGATGAACAAGAGCATGTCCCAACGCTACTTCGGAGAAGGCATCGAAATAGTCGACGATAAAATTTATCAATTAACTTGGCAGTCTCATCTCGTCTTCGTATACGACAAGACGACTTTCGAATCGGTGGAATCACATTACAATGCAACGCAGGGTTGGGGGCTCGCCTACGATGGCAGCCATCTCATCCTGAGTGACGGAACGGCGACTCTACAATTCATGGACCCAGAGACTTTCGCGCCAGTGCGTAAGGTCGAAGTCCAGCTCGACGGCAATGCCATAAACCAATTGAATGAGCTGGAATATATTAACGGCGAGGTCTGGGCGAATGTTTGGCAGACAGATTTTATTCTGCGCATCGATCCCGAAAGCGGCGAGGTCAATTCCATCGTAGACTTGACTGGCTTGTCCGCGCAGACTCAGTTGGGAAGTTCGGAGGCGGTGCTCAATGGCATCGCATGGGACGCAGCTACCGAGCGGCTGTTTGTAACCGGCAAGCATTGGGCAAACTTATTTGAGATCGAACTGGTTGGTTTGTAAGCCAGAGGCTCCCTAAATATGTGGTTACAGAAGTCGGTCAAACTCCAAGCAAAGTCTCGCGGTTTTCATCTGGTCAGCGATGAAATACTAGAGGCCCTTCCTGAGATTTCATCTATCAATGTCGGGTTGCTGCATCTTTTTCTGCAGCATACCTCGGCCTCGCTGGGCATCAATGAAAATGCCGACAGCTCGGCGCGGCGCGATATGGAATCACATTTCAATCAACTCGCGCCGGAAGATGCTCCCTACTATGAGCACACCTATGAGGGTTCCGACGACATGCCCGCTCAGGTCAAGTCAGCTCTGCTTGGCTGTGAGATGAGTCTGCCAATAACACAGGGACGTTTGCAGCTGGGTACCTGGCAGGGTATCTATCTCGGCGAGCATCGCAATAGTGCGAATTCGCGAACCCTTATCGCGACGCTTACGGGAGAATAGCCGGTGCAGAATGTCCGCGCACTTCTTAGATCAAATAGCGTGAAGGCAACTCTCCTCGTACTGCTCTCGATCGCATTGGTCTCCTGCGAGACCGTGGGCTATTACTCGCAGGCCGCGAGAGGGCAGTTAACAATCGTATTCGGGCGTGAAGATATTCAGCAACTACTAAAAGCAGAGCAAGACTTGCCTGCTGAGCTAATGGAGAAGTTTGCTAAGGTCATGGATATTCGCGAATTCGCCGCGAGTGAGTTGGGCCTGCCAGTTGGGGAAAACTACTCTAGCTATGTCGATTTAGAGCGAGAACACGTGGTATGGAATGTGTTTGCGGCACCTGAGTTTTCCGTCGATCCAGTGAATTGGTGCTATCCAATAGCAGGCTGTGTAGCCTATCGCGGCTATTTCTCCGAGCAGTCTGCCCTGAGCTACGCCGCGAAGCTGGAAGAAGATGGCTTCGATGTCTACACAGGTGGGGTCGACGCCTATTCGACGCTGGGTTGGTTTGAAGACTCGCTACTTAGCACGGTGCTGAATCGTGCAGACTACCAGCTCGCCGGCTTACTGTTTCATGAGCTCGCTCACCAACTCGTTTATTTGCCTGGCGATACAACATTTAATGAGAGCTTCGCTACGGCGGTAGAAAGGGAGGGCGTCCGGCGCTGGCTTATTAAGAGCAATAAGGACTCTGACATCGATGCGGCCTTGCTAGACTATGATCGACAGCAGCAGTTTGTTGACTTGGTTACCGACTATAGAGATCGTTTTGAGTCGCTTTATCAGCTAGATCTCAATGAGTCTTCGATGCGCAGCCAGAAACTGAAAGTGCGGCAGGCGCTACGCGAAGAATATGCAGTGTTGAAGCAGCAGTGGCAAGGTTATGAGGGTTACGATGGCTGGTTCTCGCGACCGCTAAACAACGCGCAGCTTTCAACGGTCGCTTCCTACAACGATTTACTGCCATTCTTCGCGACAGTGTTTGAACAATCGAATCAGGATTTTTCTGCTTTCTATGCAGAAGTTATTCGCATAGCAAGTCTGCCAGAGAAGGAGCGAGATGAGCTAGTCGCGGTTATCGAATAAGAGACTCGCCCGCAACTGAAGATGCTATAAGCGACTGCGGGTTGATTCCACAAGGTCAGAATAGAAACTCGAATCAGGACTCTTAGCGGCGGCAGATTTATAGGCCTGAAGTGCGTCCTCGATTCGATTCTCCTGTTCCAGTATTCGCCCAAGGCTTCGGTCGAAGAAGGCATTGCTAGGCATGACTTCAATTGCTTTTTGATAGACAGCAATGGCCTTGTCAGCCTCACCTGCATTGTTGTAGGTGTTCGCCATAATATGTACTTGTGAGTCGTTGTCGGAATCTAGCTCAATAGCACGTAAGTCAAAGGCAATCGATGCAGCATAGTTACCATCGCCGCGCTCGAGCTCGCCTAATGTCGTTACGGCTGCAATAAGTGAAGCAGTAGTGGTTGTTTGCAATCGTATGAAGCGAGCAAGCAAGGGTTTTGCTTCATCAAAGCGTTCCAGATAGTAGTAGGTGTTAGCTAGATTGCGAAGGGCATCTGCAAGACTCGGGTCGGCGCTGATCGCTTTTCTGTATTCGTCGATCGCTTCTTCGAAGCGTTCTAAGTTGCTATAGGTGTTGCCGCGGCGCAAGTACTTTTGTCCAAGTTCGGCATCTATGGTGGGGCCAGTGCGTTCTATATCGAGGTTGCCGTAGCGCTGAAGTACCGATGCGGCACCATCAATCTGGGCAACGCTAGCTGTGCTCAGGGCGAGGATGGCCAGCGTGATGCCTGTGCGATACATGGCGCAAAATAACTTCATTGTTTAACCCTGTTAGGCAGTATAAATTCTGCTCAGGACTATAACCCAGCTGACATTCATCTTCCAGCAAGCGCATTTTCAAAGCAGTTAGATAAAAGTTGAATCGATGCCTTAGAATAGTTGTAAATGATACGAGGTACAGTAAATACCATGATTAGGCCAAAGCTAATAGATCACATAGTGTTGCGAACGGATCGCTATAGAGAGCTTATCGATTTTTATTGCGATGTGCTGGGCTGTACGCTGGAGCGAGAGACTTCCGATGAGGTGGGATTAACACAACTCAGGGCCGGCGATTCATTGATCGATATCGTGAATGTCGATGGTGAGTTGGGCAAGGTGGGCGGTCCTTCTCCTGGCGAGAAAGGAAACAATGTCGATCATTTCTGCCTGCAGATCGAGCCAGTTGGAGAGGAAGCATTAAAAGCTTACTTGCGAGAAAACGGGGTAACAGTAGAAGAGTATCAAGATCGGTATGGCGCTCAGGGGTTGGGACGTTCCATTTATCTGAAGGACATCGCAGGTAACACTGTTGAGCTACGCAATGTGATGTAGCTAATCGGCTTTTCTGTTTTGCCTTATTTCAGTATCAGTGCGGGTAACTGGCCTCCTGTTTTAGCGACCCGCCCAATCGCCTTAGCCTGTGCGTATCCAGATTCATGAAGTTGCTTGATGCAGTCTTCGGCTTGCGATTCTGCCACGCTTGCTAACAAACCTCCTGCGGTCTGCGGATCAAATAGTAGATCAAAACGTGGATTGCCTTGAAACGCTTCGCTATTGAAGATGTCGCGACTGACGAGGGAATTGTCGGCGTGAAGTGAGCTTAGGATCCCCTGCTGTAGTGTCTCCAATGCGCCATCAAGCACAGGCAGATCGGACAGGCTTAGTTCTAACTCCACGTTGTTGGGAGTAAGCATCTCGAATAGATGACCGGCGAGTCCGAAGCCGGTTATATCGGTACAAGCCGTAGCCTTATATTGGATAAAGCTCTGTGCTGCTTTCCTATTTGATATCAGCATCTGAGTCAGAGCTTCTTTCATCCAACGATGCCTAGCCTTGAAGCGCATGTCTGCAGCTAAGAGAGTGCCGGTCCCGAGGGGCTTGCAGAGTATCACGATGTCTCCAGTTTGCATTCCGTCCTTGCTAAGCAGTGCATCTCGCTCGGCGAAGCCGTTTACACAAAGACCGAATTGCAGCTCTGTAGATTCGGCAGAATGGCCACCTACTAGAGTACAGTCATTTTCCTGAAGTGCCTCACTGCAGCCGAGCATGATCTCGCGAAGCTGCCCCTTGCTTATCTTCTTGCTCGCAGCAGGCACACCTACAACGGCTAGCGCGGAATGAGGCATGCACCCCATCGCATAGATATCGCTCATGCAGTGGTTGCTTGCAATCTTGGCGAACAGCCAAGGATCACTTATGAAGGCGCTTAACTGGTCTACGCTCTGGAGCAAGACGCGGCCATCATCCAATTGAATCAACGATGCATCTTCGGTTGCGGATCCGGAGGAGAGGATGTCTGGGTTCTCATGACGCGGTAATTCTTGCAGTACTTCTTGTAATGCGTCGCCGGCAATTTTAGCGCCACAGCCAGCACAACGCATCGCGTGTTTTCGAAGTTGCTGCTCCGTCGCATCATCGACTAGGCCCTTGGCGATTTCGAAATTTTCGGGCATCAACGGGAACTCGCTGTATTTCCGAATAAAGCCAGTATCGATAGAGTTTTTTAGCGACCAAACAGAACGCCCCTGAAAGAACAAGTTGTTGCGCGACGCGATAGCTTTCTTGTTGCCGAGATTAATCAAAGCCAAGGCATGCTTCTGCGGGGAATAGGGCTTTAAATTCTTAGCGGTGGCGAAGCGCTGCAGATTTTCTGCCAGCGGCTTACCCTGGCGAACCGCATAGACGCCAGACTTCGGCCTAGGGTGCCCTTTGATGGTGGCGGCATCGCCAGCAGCGAAGACGAAATCATGGCTGGTTGATTGCAGAAAATTGTTCACTTCGATGAAGCCATCTTCGCCAATAGCGAGGCCGCATTCTTCTGGCCAGGAGGAGATGCTGGCTCCTGTTGCATAGATCATCGAATCGGCTTCGATCAGTCGCTCATTGTTGCAATAAATTTTTCCTGCGCCAAATTCGATGACCTCGTGCTCTAGGAACACTTCGATCCCGCGGGTGGCGAGCTCGGCCTTCACGAAATGGCGAACTTTGCTGTTATGAAATTTGAGCACTTCTTTATCAGCTGTGACGATGCCGATTTCCAAAGGCGAGTTTTCGTAATTTTTTATCTTCAATTCATTGTGAATGCGTTGTTGCACAGCAAAGGCGAGTTCTACACTCGCCGGCCCCCCGCCTACGATTATGAACCTGTAAGACTTCTTTTCAGAACCAATGACAGCTAGCATATCAGAATAGAGCTGTTGCCAATGTACGAGGAATCGATCGATAGGCTTTATGCCTATAGCAAACTCCGATGCGCCAGGGATTTTTATGGCATTCGGCTTTGATCCAATATTCAACGAGATGAAATCGAAATTGATTGTCGGTCTGCCCTCGCAGTGAATGATCTTCTGCTCGAAATCTATGCGAGTGATTTCACTTTGAATGAGTCGCGCCCCCGCAAATTGTGCCAAGGGTCGCAGGTCGATATGAATCTCATCGCGGTCATAGATGCCACTGATGTAGCCGGGCAGTGAGCCGGAATAGGGGGTTTCTATATCTGCGCTGATCAGCGTGAGGGCAAGCCCAGGAACCGGATTCATGCCAAACTGTTTTAATACCGCCAGGTGGCTGTGGCCGCCGCCAAGCAAAACCAATTGCTTTACTACTGGACTGTTAGTATTCGAATTCATGCCGGACTATGCACTGCCTGGATTGACTGGAAAAGCCTGTAAATCTTCAATGAGATGAATGGGCGGTTGATTTGCGTGGCTAATTCTTCGCTAGCCCGCGGGAAAAGCCGATTCTAACCGTTACAGTGCAGCGCTCAAAGCGGTATTGTGCATACTGTGGGCCTACTTTGAGCATAGCATGACCGTGAAAGCGGATATTTCTTCAACTTTGATAGTCACCTGTCAGTATTTTGAAGTAAGCTAGGCAGCCTTTGAAGTTGATCTGCTTAGGTGATCACTTAGCAAATTAACAAACATAGTTATCCGAATCGCATTTGGATCAAGACATTTTGGGTTAAAAAAACAGTAGGAGTGTAAGAATGATCTCGAAACCACTACAGACTAAGCTCGCAGCTCTGTTGGCTGCAATTTTATTTACGGGTGTAGCACAGGCCCAATGGTCGCTGGACAACGATGCTTCCAGCCTTAGCTTCGTCACTGTGAAGGCAGAACACGTAGCCGAAGCGCATACATTCGACAGCCTCTCCGGCACGATCGGTGACGACGGCGGTGTCGAAATCTCGATCGAGTTGGCTAGCGTGAACACTATGATCCCCATTCGAAACGAGCGCATGCAAGAAATGCTGTTCGAGACGAATCTGTTTCCAGATGGCATTATCACTGGTTCGATCGACCTAGATGCGCTCACAGATATGGATGCGGGGTCGTCAGTTGCTAGACAAATCGATTTCGAATTATCCCTGCACGGTCAGAGCGTTGCTTTGGCGGCAGATGTTCAGATTACGCGAACTGGCGAGGGCGTTATCGTCTCCACACTGAAGCCTCTCGTTGTTATGGCTGATTCATTCGCTCTAACAGCGGGCGTAGAGATGCTACGCGAGGTAGCTGGGCTGCCTAGCATTAGCCGTGCAGTTCCTGTGAGTTTTACGGTAGTGTTCGAAGAAGGTCACTAGCACTGGCACCAGCACAAGTTAGAGCATGTAAACAAAGCCTGCCAATAATGTTGGCGGGCTTTTTTATGCCTGCTGCTCTAGAAGCGGTATTTCAATAGTAGGCGAATGTGCCGCGGGTTCGAGGGATGGAAATGAATGTCCTCTACTCCAGTTGTCTCGCTAGCAAGCTGTGACTCGAAGAAGAACGCAATGTCGTCGTCTTCAGCATCCAACAAGTTTAGGACGTCGACTCCGATCTCCCAGTTGTTGAACTCATAGGACACGCCGGCGTGGACAAGTGTCGAGCCGTCCTTCTGCACTGCCTCGTCCTCGGTAAGTGCGGCATCGCTAAAATGACGGACACGTAGGCTGGCGGTTAGGCCATTGTTGCCGACGTGGGTCAGACCCGCAGCGAGTACTTCCTCGTGTGCGTCGGTAATGCTGTCGGCATTCGAGGGTAATCCGCGGAAATAACCGCTGGTTTTCGCCGCGCTGAAATCTAATACCCAATTCTCGCTAATCTCCCAAAAGGAGTTGATCTCGACACCACTGCGGCTAGTTGGATCACTAGGTTCGGTAGTTCCGGCGTCGCCAACGAATACCAGTTCTGAGTCTGTGCGTAACTCGAAGGCGGCGATAGCGATATTGAACCCATTTAGCGTGTCGTAGCGAAAGCCGATCTCGCTACCCTTGCCTTCGACTAAAACGTCTTGTGCCTGGGTAGGGTCCCCGGTGACTGGATCAATGGTATTGACCGCGGCGCGGACATCATTCGAATGGAAGCCGTGGCCATAGTTTAGGTATAGCTCAATGTTTTCGTTAGCGCGATAAGCGAGTCCGATATTCGGTTGCCAGAGCGAGTCTTGATCGCTGCCAGAGTTGCCATCGCGCAGTGCGTTGACCTCGAAGTTATAGAAATCTACACGCACGCCCAGCGTGGCGCGCAGTTTTTCGGTCAGCGAGATCTGCGATTCGGCGAACAGCCCGGCACTGAATTCCTCAGCCTCATCTTCCCGAATGCTGCTAACGCGCCGTCTGCTTATCGTATTGAACAGGTTTAGCTCGTTCACATCATCATAGCGGATGTCGATGCCGACAGTCTGCATGGCAGGCAGACCGAATATCTCCGATTCGCTTACTTTGCGTAGTGAGCCACCGAAGAGGCGTCGTTCGTCTTCCTGCTCAAACTCGTCCCCTTCTGCTGGATTGTTAAGAAAATAAGTCGGATTGTTAATCAGGCTCATGTAGTAGGAACTTGCATACAGATTGAGATCCCAGTCATTGATCTCGAAATTGCCGGTTAGAGAGTATCTGTGCGACTCGCCGCCTAGATCGGGGTCAATGAACCCAAAGCGTGAGATTAGGCCTCTGTCTACAGCGCGTTGTGGCACTTGATTCGTTGATATCCACTGCGAGTCATAGGCCGAGAAGGTGATGCGGCTAGGTATGTCAGCAATTGTTCCTGTGTATTTGAGCAGGCCGTTGTATTTACGTACATCTTGATCCAAGTCGAAATGGCCGTCAGAACGATGATGCTCAAAGGCGGCGAGCACGCTGCCGTTCTCTAGCTGAAAGGAATTTGCTGTCACCAAGCGAATTTCATCTTCGGAGCCGAAGGTAATCTCCGTGAAGTTCTTATCCAGAGTATCGTAGGTCTTCATAGAGTTGGAGCCCGCTAACGAGAAGTCTCCGGTGTCCGCAAAGTAGGGGCCCTTCTGGAAATCCACTCTCTCGATGATCTCTGGAATGATGAAATTCAGGTCCATGTAGCCTTGGGCGTGGGCGTGGGTTCGAAAGTTAACCGGCATGCCATCGAAGTAGGTAGAGAAGTCGGAGCCATGGTCGAGATTGATGCCGCGAAGGAAATATTGATTCGCCTTGCCCGGGCCGCTGTGTTGAGTGGCGATCATGCCGGGCACAACCTCGACCAGCTCCGCGACCCGTGACAGAGGCCGAGTCGAGAAGTCGCTATAGCCGACAACCCCCTGTGATGCAGAATTGGAGTTGCCTAGTAGTTGCAGAGAGCGTCCCCAAACGACGATCTCCTCGACCTGCTCGGTATCTTGTGAAAGCGCCAGTTGACTGCCTAGGCAGCAGGCAATGGCGGTAGTGATGGCGGAGAATTTAATACGTCTTGTCACGGCTCTCTTGTTTCCTTCTACTTGCTCATTTCCTAGGGCGGTTACGCTCTAATGCATAAGCAGATTGCTAGTTTGGAATCAAAAGATACGGCAAATAATCACGCAGAATAAGTGAAGTAACGTTATTTAACGCTAAGGAAGGCGAATATTAGCTCAGGCGAGAGGCGTGCTGATTAAACGAGTCTCTGCGTCGGGCCGCGGATGGTCTGGTATGAGCTGCGACAAGACTAAGGAGGCGCAGGCAATCGCTGCACCTATCAGGAATACGGCGCTGTGATTAATCATCCATACAAGGCCCAGCAGTGCCGGTAGTACGACTGCCGCTATGTGATTGATGGTAAAGCTGATGCTGGACGTTGCGGCGATATCTGCTGGGTCGGCGATCTTCTGAAAATAGGTCTTGATGGCTATCGCCATCGCAAAGAACATATGGTCAAGTAGATACAGAGCGATCGCGAATTCGATAGTGTCTACGAAGGCGTAGCTGACGAAGATGACTATCAGCCCAATGTATTCAAGCGTGAGTGCGCGCCTCTCGCCAATATAACTGATCAAACGGCCAATCTTGGGCGCTAGATAGAAAGTGAGTGCGGCGTTTACAAGCGTCAGCATCACTACGTCCTCGATCGGAAAATCGAATTTCTCTACGAGCAAAAACCCAGCGAATACAACGAATATCTGACGCCTAGCTCCGGCAAAGAAGGTCAACAGGTAGAACAGCCAATATTTCTTGCGCAGGAACAGTGTTTTCTTCTGCGCGACGCCATCCTCGAAATGTGGGATGGCGAGCCAGCAGAAAATGCCGATGGCAGCGGCGGTGAATCCAGCGAGCATGTAAATAAGGTTGTAGTTTGCTGCGAAGAACATCAGATAGATGTAGAGCGTGCCCAGAATCATAAAATTACACAGGGCGCGGACGCTCAGTATTTTTCCTAGCACTTTCGGTGCTTCGTCTTTACTCAGCCACTGCAGACTTAGGGAATTGTGCAGGGTCTCTAGATAGTGAAAACCTATAGACATAACAACCGTGGCAAAATAGAGCCATAGGGCCGTTGGATAGAAGGCGGTAATGGCGGTGCCTATGCCGAGAGTAAGTAAGGCGAGTATGGCGAAGGTCTGCTGCCTGATGAATATCATCACCAAGATAGCGGTGAAGGCGAGGAAGCCCGGTACTTCGCGGAGACTTTGAAGGATGCCGATCTCTTCGCCGGTAAAGGCGGCATGCTCTACGGCAAAATTATTAAGCATTACCTGCCACGTGGCAAAGGCGATCGTGTTGCCTATCGCCAGCAGGTACAGGAGTGTCTTGCGCTCGGTAAGTAGCTTGCTGAACATGGATGCAATTTCAAGGCTTGGTGAGTGGGATCGCTCGATTGCTACGAATAATGGCTATAGCCTGAGAGCGCCGACAATTATATCATTAGCGCCCGATGTCATCTCTTACTATTTTTGCCGGCCCCCACGCTTTGCAGCGCCTTCGTAGCGAAGGACTCAATGCCGATCAGTTCAAAGTCATGCTAGGTGCCTCTGGCGGCCCTAAATGGTTTGTATTGTTTGGTCTGGATCGCTATATCTTCGGCGAGTTCTTCGCG
>CASQMQ010000073.1 GCA_949430125.1 uncultured Pseudomonadales bacterium | reverse complement strand
GTGCCAGTCGTTGCGATAGCTGTTGGGGATGCTGTCTGTGAACAATTGCTTTTCAAGCAACGGTTCGTATATTTCATCGAAGTTTTTCCCTCGTCCTTCGGACCGACTAAGTATATCTGATGGGGACAAGTCATCTGGATTACTGAAGCCCATAGCACCGCAAAGCTCGAGAAAAGCGTGCACAGTTGAATTGTGGTAGCTATTTACTCTTTCAGACTTTTCGCCTACTACAATGGCTCTAGCTCGCGAAGGGTTTTGTGTCGCTATGCCTGTGGGGCATTCGTTGGTATTGCATGCTTTAGCCTGAACGCATCCGAGTGCTATCATCATGGCACGAGCGGCATTGACCGTATCAGCACCAACAGCGATTTTCTCCAGCACATCAAAACCACTGGCCGTTTGACCTGCACTAATCAAGCGGATCTGGTCACGTAGGCCCGCCCCTTTGAGCACCTCATTAACATAGTAGGTAGCTTCTATGCAGGGAGTGCCGAGTCGGTTTGAAAATTCGACCGGGGCAGCGCCTGTGCCTCCTTCTGCCCCATCGATTGTTATGAAATCGGGTAATATTTTGGTTTCTAGCATGGCCTTGACGATAGCCATAAATTCGACCTTCTTACCGAGGCAGAGTTTGAAGCCAACAGGCTTGCCAGAACTGAGTTTGCGCAGACGCTGCACAAATTGAAGCAATCCCTTGGGTGTATCAAATTCTGGATGGCTTGCTGGCGAGTTCACAGTCTTGCCAATTTCAACCAAGCGTATCTCAGCTATCTCTTTGGTAACTTTCGCGCCCGGCAGCACTCCGCCATGGGAGGGCTTGGCGCCTTGTGAGAGTTTAATCTCAATCATCTTTACAGAATTGATGACGGCTCGTTCGGCGAAAGCATCGTCATCAAATGAGCCATCAATATTGCGACAGCCGAAATAGCCAGTACCAATCTGCCAAATAATGTCGCCGCCATACTTAAGATGGTATTTGCTCATTCCGCCTTCGCCGGTATTGTGAGCGAAATTGCCTAAGTAAGCGCCTTTGTTGAGTGCTGCAATGGCATTCGCACTCAGTGCGCCAAAACTCATGGCAGATATATTTAGCCTTGATGCGCTATAGGGCTGCATACATTCCGCGCCACCGAATATAACCCGAACATGTTCCTGTGAAACCTCTTTCACATTTATAGAGTGACTGAGACTTCGATACCCTTCTTCGAGAATGTCCTGCTCAGTACCGAAGGGGAGTGTATCGTTCGCACTTTTAGCACGGCGATAGATTAGGTTTCGATCCTCACGCGAGAAGGGTTTCTCCTCGACATTGTTAGCAATAAAGTATTGTTGGACTTCCGGCCTGATGAACTCGAGCGCATAACGGATATTAGCCAACACCGGATAGTTTCGTCTGAGATTACTTATGCCGAAGAAAATTTCGTAGCCACCAATCAGTGTCCATGCTAAGAAGAATGTGAAGAAAGAGAGCGCAACAGGCGCTGCGACAAGATCTAAAGGGACAAACAAGCGGCCGATGCTATTGAGGAGGGCAAAAAAGCTGATAGGAAGCAGCAGCAGAGCAATTATCCAATAAATCCTTGTAATCAAAGTCATAGTAAATTCTCGAAAGAGTTGGAGGTAGTCCCGCTTTTGAGATTAATGACGGCGGCTAATCCGGGCTTCAGGAAGAAGCTCTGATTATGCCATTCCTTTAGAGGCAAGGCTCTAAAAGTTTAAAACCAGAGTTATCGCAGTTTCAGTGTCTGTTTTTTCTCTATTTAGAGGCACTTCAGTTTGGTGCTTAACCTTAACTGAGAATTTTAAAGAGAGATTTTCGCGGATTTCTGTTTGGATACCGGTCTCAGAGCGATAGATACTGCTGTCACTGCCTGTCTCGATGCTGAAGTCTTGGATAAAATCGGCAGATTCCGACACATTCCAGCCGTAGTTGGCGGCTAAACGCGCTATGGTCACGCTTTGTGCTTCGAATTCAGTCTCTGAACGACGAATACCGATACCAGCTGTGAGGCCTAGTGTCATATTGGCTCTTCTTTGCAACATATTTCGACCGTAACTGACGGTGATATCTGACTGACTCTCGAAGCCGCTAAATTTGTCATTCTCATAAGCGATACGACCCTGTAAGTAGCTATCCGGATTGATCGTGTGGTTGCCGCTGGCGGTGTGATAGAGGCGCTGTGCATTCGATACGCCATCCTGGGAGGAGCGAAAGCCATCACTAGTGAATTGATAGTCCCAGTTTTCAGACTGATTCCAATCTACAGTGACCTTATACTTTATGTTTTCGTTTTCGGTGTTACCCGAAGTAAAAATAGCGCCCAATTCCAATTGCGTCGCAACGCTAGATTCTTCCTGCGCTGAAGCGTGCAAGCTGAAAACCATCAGCAGACTGCAAAGGCCGTATGTAAGTGAATTTTCCATGTCGATTATACCTGAGTAGTGAAGGCGCGAGATTTTACAGACAGAGTTTGAAAAAAGCTATTTGCTGGCTCACATAGGAGGGGAAAATCGGGTAAAATTCAGAGGGTGCTGCGATCGCTCCAGCTCCCGACATTGCTGGAGTTGGCTGCCCATATAGTGTATAACGCTCCAGCATGCTGAGCCCTTCAGTCTTTATCTATTCGTTGCTTGGTCAGGGCTCCTAAAATTTCAGTGTCAGAATCTATCGATGAAAATTCTCTACCTACTCCGTCACGCAAAGTCCAGAAAGGATAATCCCGATCTGAAGGACTTCGAGAGGCCGCTGGCTGAACGTGGCATTAGTGACTTACCTGTTATGGCCAAGCGCTTCAAGGCAAAGAATGGCCGTGTGGACTGCATTATCTGCAGTCCTGCGGTGCGAACCAAAACCACTGCTAAGATGTTTGCGCAGGAGATTGGTTTGCCAGTTGATGAGATAGGCAGTAATCCAGAACTGTACTTCGCCGGATTCAATATGTTTTTAAAAGCAGCTAGTCTGTTAGATGATAAATACGAGTCTGCGATGCTGGTGGGCCACAATCCAGCAATTACCGAATTCGCTAATGAGATGGCGAACGCTGATATCGACAACATTCCTACCTGCGGGTTATTGCAGCTGAGTCTGCCGATCGACACATGGGCAGAGATAGAATTTTCCAAAGCCGAACTCGTCGATTTCGATTACCCTAAAAAAATATCGAGAGGGCAATGAACTTAACGGTCATGAAAATTTTCTTAATTCTATTTGGCATTATTTTTTTGGCGAGTTGCGCCGATCGGGCGGCAGTTTCACAAGAAGGTGGCCTGGCTGTATCGCCCGCAAGCGCAAGCAGTGAAGAAACATCAGAACAAGTTATAGTTGAACGTTGGAATAGCGCTGAACAAGTTGTACTTGGACGCGAAGTATTCACGCAGAACTGTGCCGTGTGCCACGGTGCGCAGGCGCAAGGCACTGTCGAGGATTGGCGCGAAAAGCTGGATGACGGTTCGTTCCCTCCACCACCTCTTAATGGCTCGGCACACGCCTGGCACCATCCTCAAGAAATATTGCTTCGAGTAATAGACTACGGTGGAGAGTCTATGGGCGGGAAAATGCCCGCATTCATCGATGTGCTAGGAAACGATGAGAAGCTGGCGGTGGTTGCCTATTTTCAGAGTTTCTGGACCGATGATATCTATCAACAATGGATGCAAATGGGTGGCACGAATTAAAACTGCATTCTCTCTAGTCCTATTACTCTTGGCCGGCTGCGCATCGACGCAGCAGGAGCAGGGTCAGCAGTGGCAGTCGCTACTACATACCGAGCATGTGCTTGTAGGTATGATCTGGGATAGTCAGGCTGATAAATATATCGCGGCGGACGAATTACTCACTCGGATAGAAGGGGTCAGCTATCTTCTTTTGGGTGAGAAACACGACAATCCAGATCATCACGCATTGCAGCTTCGCGCTCTCGATCATGTTCTTCAGACTGACAATGTGTCAGCAGTATCCTTCGAAATGATGAGTAGTGAACAGCAGCCGCTACTGCTAGATTTATCATTGAGCCCACAGAGCAGTCTCGAGCAGATCAACGAGTATCTACAATGGGACGACGACGGCTGGAATTGGGATTATTACGGTCCGCTGTTATACCGCGTCATACAAGCCGATGTTTTGATTAATGCAGCGAACATTAGCAACGAAGAAATGATGCAGGTCTACGGGGCGCCAACAGCAGCGGAGATCGAAGGCGTGTTGGACGAGCAGACAATGGTGGCCCTCGAGAAAGATATCGATGACAGCCACTGCGGCATGTTGCCTGAATCGCAATTTCCAGCGATGGTAAGAGTGCAGCAGGCGCGAGACTTTGCCATGGCGTCCAGTCTAGCTTTAGATACAGAACAGCAGCTACAGGTTCTCGTCGCCGGCAACTACCATATCCGTCGCGACCTCGGCGTGCCTAACTACCTATTGAACAGGCAGTCGAGCTTAGAGGAGAGTCAGATTGTCTCCCTGGCTTTCATGGAGGTTGATCAGGCCAGCAATGACCCAGCCGATTATCTTCAGCAATTCGGCAGCGTGAAGGCCTATGACTACATCTGGTTCACACCTGCTGTTAGCGATGAGGACTACTGTGCCTCGCTGCGCCAGCAATAGTCGCATGCGCTTGAATAATGCTCCGAATCCAGACACACTAAGCGCTCGCTCGTTCCCTCCAACCTAGCCGCAGAAATACTCGAATCTATGCCTGAAACTATGCTGACGTTCGCCAGACCACACAAAGCAATCGCGGCGTTACTCTTCCTTTTCGTCGGTATTCAATGCAGTTTGTCCGGCGCGGCTGAGGATGATTTTAGCGAGCTAGCTTACGACGACGCTGGCGAGTTCAATTTCGTCCGTGTTCAGTTCGATACCTATTACGGTGGTGGTTACGGTTATGGCCCTTGGTCTATCGATTTCCCTGATGCGGATATCAATTTTCTACGCGGTGTTTCTCGCCTGACCAATATCCGTGTGATGAGCGAGCCCATCGTGCTGCGCTTCGATGATGAGGGGATATTCAATTACCCGTTTCTGTATATGTTGGAAGTTGGTCAGGGTGGAGGGCTCAGCTTGAGCCCGAACGAAATAGATAATGTGCGTGAATATTTGTTGCGCGGTGGCTTCTTGCTTATCGACGATTTTTGGGGTCAGCGACAGTGGGATAATTTCTATTCAGCCTTTAGCCAGGTGTTTCCCGATCGCGAGGTCGTCGAGTTAAAACCGGATCACGAAATCTTTCATGTTTACTACGACATAGATGGTCCACAGATGATCCCAGCGCTGTTCCGAAACGATGATTTCGGTGAGCAAGGTATTAACTTCGCGACAAATCACGCGGTCCTCGACGACGATGGTCGAGTCATGGTTCTGATCAATTGGAATTCCGACATGGGTGATGGTTGGGAACATACCTACCATCCTTCCTATCCAACACGTTACGCAAATGCGGCCTATCGATTGGGAATTAACTATTTGGTTTACTCCATGACGCACTAGTGTGTCGCATCAAAATTAGAAAAAGCTAAAAAGTCACAAGAATCAGAACAATAAAAGAGGCTGTTACATGAAAAAGTACTCATTGCTCGCTGTATTATTCCTATTCGTTTCCGTAAAAAGTTTTGCGGCTCCCTACGATCATATTCACCTCGCTGCTACTAGCTCGCAAGAAGCGGTTAACTGGTATGTAAAACATTTTGGAGGAGAGGCGGCGCGTTTTCTTCGCTCTACCAATACCGACTATCCGATCGACCGTGTCATGTACGGCGACATCGCAGTGATTTTCTTCGAGCGAGATCCAGGTGAAGGCTCGGTTGGCTCAGGTGTCGATCATTTTGGATTCTCCATGAGCAATGTGGCCGGTGTAGTCGCCGGCGCTGTTGCCGATGGTGGCAAGCAATTGGGTGATCTTGTTACATTCGGCGAAATGCAGATCGGCTTCGTTGAAGACCCTTGGGGTACGAAGATTGAAATCATCGACGATCCGGATTTGCGCGGCATGCATCATCTTCATCTTACCTCTCCCGATCCTGAGGGCACGCTGGATTGGTATGGCGAAAATTTCGGTGGAGAGCGTGAGTTATGGAAGGATGCATTGCCCGCCTTGAACTATGGCGACGTCTTGTTGCTAGTGAGCCAGGCTAGTGGCGAAGTTGCGCCGACTCAGGGCCGAAGCTTCGATCATCTTGGCTGGAAGTTTACCGACCTCACTGCAACAGAGTCCGAACTGAAGGGTAACGGCGTAGAGTTTACGATGGACCCTCGCGAGTTTCGTACAATACGAATCGCGTTTGCCGCGGGGCCGGACGGCGTACGGATTGAATTGGTGGAGCCGTAGTAAACAGGTAGTAAAATAGACAGTAGCTGCGGGGTTTCTTAGACTATTCGGCCGCGAGAGTTTTGTCGGGCTCTAACTGAGGGTCGGCAAGGAAGCCGAGTATGAGATCTATGTCGTGCTCGGCGCAGCCGTCACTGTTGGCTAAAATATAGTCTGCAGTGAGTTGTTGAATCATCTCACCTTTGGCAATCGCCGCTTTAAAGCTTGGGATTTCGGTAGGTGGCAGCCCTTCGCTGCGATAGAAATCTGTCAGCAGGAGTATTTCGTGGTTACTGAAATTATCCAATAGAATTTGGGCGACCCCGTCTTCGAATTTTTCCCAGGCGAAGGTCTTTTCGTAGCAAGCTGCTATCTCCATCTGTATCCACTGAGGTAACTCGACTCCGGCTGACATCGCCACGATGCTGGTGTAAGTCCGGATGATATTTCGCGTTTGCAGCAGTGTCATCGATTCGAATTGGCTGGCTACGTTACTGACACGCAGAAGCCTGTTGGCGTCGCGTATTTCAGCGGCGCCAACCGTGGATGTAAAAATCAAAAAGCTAAGTAGGCTTAGATAGCTAATTCTCATTGACGATTTCGAATACCACGTTAATGTTCGTCTGGTATTCTACTTCATCAAATGTCGGTGTGACAGGTGAGGCTGACGGTAGAGCCATTGAGGAGGTGTGCCTCTGCCGTTTGAGTCCATGCCATCTCCTGCGACATAATAGCTCTAGGCATCGATCGAGCCATCTGACGAATGCCCCCGTAAAAGAAATTGATTGCCTTCAACTCTAGGCCAAGGCTGCTTTCATAGTAGTCCTTCTCGGCCATGACATCCTGCAGGGCTATCTCTCTAACTTGGCCCTCGAAGTCGTCTTCCTCACTGTGCTCGAAGGCGGTGCTCTCGAAGTCCACCTCGTCGTGTTCGTCTGATGCAGTGGCCAATAGTAGCAAGTGCTTTTTGTTGGTCACCTGGATTTCCACGCGTGTGGACACCTCAAAGCTGTTTGGGTTGCGACCGAACAGGTCTAATTGAGGTGAGCTGGAAAACTTTGAGTTGTTAATGTCTTCTTGAGGGATACCAGCGGCGACGAATTCTTAGAGCAGTTCAAGTCGCAGTGCCTGATTAACCTCTATAGCTTGGCTTAGGCTACGCTCGTCGGAGGAGACCATTAGGCTGACCTTGGCTGTGTCCTTGTAAGCAGTTAACTCGCCTTCGCCATTGATATTCACCGTATTAGGTCTTGGGTATAAAAACTCGCGCTACTCGTCTGGTGTGCCGCTGAGTTGTGCCTGCGCTAAGCTGGAATGACTGAGGCCTGCGAGTGAAGCGGTCGCTGCAGTCGCCAGAAAGAGTGATAGTAATTTATTCATGATGTTGTCCTTGTGTGAAGTGGCGACTCGAACCGTCGGACCGCTAGGGCCCTTTATAACTTGTTGAAAAATTGTGCCTGCTAATTAAGTCGCGACTCCTGTCACTATAGTTCTAGCAGGCCAGCGAAGAGCGTGGATTCAATTCTACAGGCTCAAACAACAATTGACTGCACAGAAGATTCGGTGTCAAATGACAACATGCTGACACAGGTCGTTCCATTCGACATGCAGTTAGTAGCCATCCAAACGCAGTTCTACTGCGTATTAGGAAGGGATTTAGAGGAAAACCTATGCATTCCCCCAAACGCATGCTGTTTCTTGACCTTGTATTGTCCTTGTTCAGGCTTAATGGGCTCTTAATAGCTGAAGGAGATGACATGACCGAGGCGCTGGGCTTAACCAGTGCTAGATGGAAGGTCATCGGAGTCATCGCCCTTTCCAATTCGGGGCTGACAGTGCCGGGCATCGCTAGAGTCTTAGGCCAGTCGCGGCAGGCAGTGCAGCGTATCACCGATGTTATGGCCACCGACGGCCTACTCTCGTATCAGTCCAACCCCAAGCATAAGCGCTCGGTGTTAGTCTTACTCACTGAAGAGGGCAAGACTGCCTATAAAGATTTGCGTGACGTTCAGGATCCTTGGGCGATAGATAACACTGAAGACATTCCCATTGAAGAATTGGATGTAGGCCTTCGCTTGGTGCGTCGCCTCATTCAGAAATTCGATAAATAACCATGACAGACTATCTGACCTGCCTGCCTCGGGATCTCTATACTGCGGCCGAGGTCCGTCTGCTCGATAAGATAGCGATCGAGCAGTTCGGCATTCCTGGCTTCACTCTAATGCAAACGGCGGCATCGATCGCCTTCAACAAGCTAATGGAAAAGTGGCCGCAGACGCGCCATGTTCAAGTGTTTGCAGGTTCGGGCAACAATGCAGGCGATGGCTATCTCCTCGCCAGCCTAGCGAAAGAGCAGGGACTAAGCACTGAGGTGATAACTCTCACCGATCCAGAAAAATTGCAGGGTGACGCGAGGCTCGCTGCCGAATGGGCAGATAAGCAGCAAGTTTTGATAACGCCCTTCTCTGATTTTGATGTTGAGCATGAGAAAGACCACGCCCATCCCGTTGTCGTTGATGCGCTGCTAGGTATTGGACTAGACAGAGAAGTGACTGGTGACTACGCAAAGGCTATCGAATTCATCAACAGCGCAGATCGACCGGTGCTTGCGATCGATATCCCATCTGGTCTCAATGCTGACACAGGCGCGTGTCTCGGCGTCGCGGTCATTGCAGATGTAACGGTTACATTTATCGGCTTGAAGCAGGGTCTACTCACGAATCAGGCTGGTGACTTTGTTGGCGAGCTGATTTATGACCATCTCGATGTGCCCGCTCAAGTATTCACTAGCGAGTCATCTCCGAAGCCGGTTGCGCAGCGTATAGATATCAATTCGACAAGAGTAATGCTTACGCCTCGCGCAATCGCTTCGCATAAGGGTAGCCACGGTCATGTGCTAGTCATCGGCGGCGATTCGAGTTTCGGCGGTGCTGTAATAATGGCAGCCGAGGCGGCTCTGCGAAGTGGGGTGGGCCTTGTCAGTGTCATCACTCGCTCCGCTCATCGGCCAGCTTTGTTAGCGAGACGGCCGGAGGTTATGGTGCTAGGTACCGAAGATGACAACACCCATATCGACGACCTCATTTCCAGAGCAACTACGATCGTAATTGGCCCTGGCCTGGGTCGCGGGAGTTGGGCGCGATGCCTAATGCAGAAGGCGCTTTCCACACAGATATCAATGGACAAGCCTCTGGTAATTGATGCCGACGCCTTGCATCTACTTGCCGAGAATAGAGAACAGGGCACAGCCGAGAAAGGTACCGAAATAAAAAGGGATAACTGGATACTCACCCCGCATCCGGGCGAGGCAGCAGCTCTCCTAAATTGTTCGGTCGGCGAGATACAAGTCGATCGCTACGCCGCCGTTCGTCAACTGCATGACATCTGGGGCGGTGTTTGCCTCCTCAAGGGAAGCGGCAGTCTGATCTGTACCGCCGAAAAATCGCAGCAAAAGCTCTTTCTCTGTAGCGAAGGTAATGCAGGTATGGCAACTGGCGGGATGGGTGATGTGTTGAGTGGAATCGTCGGCAGTCTGGTAGCGCAGGGTAACTCGCTAGAGAGCAGCCTTTGTACCGGTGTCTGCATTCACGGCGAGGCGGCAGACCTCTCAATGCAGGCAGACGGTCAGCGTGGTATGGCAGCGACAGATCTCATGCCATACATTCGGCAGCTCGTGAATCTAGCGTGGGGATAGTTATCTGCTATTGTGCTCTGATTTCCAATTCTTGAATGCTATAGTGACCAGGTAGATGTCCAGGATCGATACGGAGTCGGCTCCCAGTAGCGATGCCATTCAATTCGAAAGCCATCCGATTGAGGCCGACTTCAATATAGCGTTGCAATGT
>CASQMQ010000072.1 GCA_949430125.1 uncultured Pseudomonadales bacterium | reverse complement strand
CCCGATGCTTCGCGCATCGCATCTCTACTCACAGGCTTGACCTGTGATTCCGGTTACGCACTATGTTTAACATCGGCTCATTCGAAGTCCTGCTGATATTTATTATCGCACTGCTTGTGCTTGGTCCAGAGCGACTGCCTGGCGCCGTGCGCACCACCGGATTATGGATCGGCAGGTTTCGTCGCAGCTTCTATAAAGTGAAAAACGAGATCGAAAGAGAGTTGAACGCAGATGAGATTCGGCGCCAGCTCCACAATGAAACTGTTATGGCTGAAATCGAAGATGCCAAGTCAAATATCGAAGGCGTGGCAAAAGACACCGAGAAGTCAGTTAATAACATCGTGAATTCTGCCAACTTCGATCCGGGCGCCTCTCAAGCTTCAGCAGATGCCGCTAAGAAAAATAGCATCGAGGAGAGCGCCGCCGTAGAGTCTCTAGCCAAGAATGACAAGTCGCTTACTGGCGAATTGAAGGACATGAGCAATCGGGTAGAAGAAGTAACCAAGCAAATCTATAGCGGCGGCAAGAACCCCAAGCTAGCTGACTCTGAAGATTCCACCGACTCCCTTGATACTAAGAAAGAAAATGGCAACAGCTGAAGAACAGAAAGAGTTAACACTCATCGATCACTTGGTTGAACTGAGAGATCGAATTCTTAAAAGTATAATAGCGATAATACTATTCTTCCTGTGTTTGTTTTACTTCTCCAATGACATCTACACCTACGTTGTCGATCCGTTGATCCGGGCCTTGCCAGAGGGATCTACGATGATAGCGATCGATCCCACGTCGCCATTTTTCGCACCTTTTAAGCTCACGTTCTATGTTTCGTTTCTTCTTGCTGCACCGTACGTGCTCTATCAGCTGTGGTCGTTTATTGCTCCAGGGTTGTATAAGAATGAGAAAAGCGTCGCGATACCACTTTTCATATCTAGCGTTCTGCTCTTCTATGGGGGCATTGCGTTCGCTCGTTACGTTCTATTTCCCTTTGCCTTCGCATTTTTTATATCGGTAGCACCTGAAGGCATCTCGGTAATGCCTGACATCAATAGCGTCCTCAGTTTCGCGCTTACCATATTCTTAGCGTTCGGCATCGCCTTCGAGGTTCCTATAGCCGTGTTCATTCTGATCTGGACAGGTATCGCCGAGCCAGATTCCCTATCAGAGAAGCGCCCTTATGTGATCGTTGGTTGCTTCATCGTGGGCATGTTGCTGACACCGTCCGACCCGTTCACGCAGTCGATGCTGGCAATACCGATGTGGCTGTTGTTTGAGGTGGGGATTATCGCAGGGCGCATGGTGAAGAAACGCCAACCTAGGGATGAAGCAGACGCCTGAGATTAGGGCTGAAAAATTCCATAGCACTCTTGGCATTTGGACTGTTCCGAGATCAAGGCATGTCTTTGTCGACATCCGTCAGCCGGAATAATTGAGCAGGACTGGAATACCGACTACTTAATTATATGGATTTATTTTGGGATTTTTCCATAGCATACCTAACGCAATTAAATACCCAATTTGTATTTTATTTATTCTTGCCTTCTTAATATTTATTTTCCTCAGTTTCTCACCTGTATTTGGCGCGTCTCCAGATAAGAATAGTAAAGTAATTATTGAAAATTCAAAAAACTTTGTTACTGGCAAGTTTCTCAATTTAAAATCAAATTATACAAACACATCATCTCTTTCAGACTCTTCCGATAAGGGCTCAACATTAATGAGCTGGATATCTCCTCCTAGAAGATAAAAACCCTATAGCCCCTCTTCCAACGATTCAATTTCATGGAAACACTTTAACCGAAGGCAAGTTTGTTTGGCTAGGACACTCCACATTACTAATGAATACGGCTGGTTTAATTGTAATGACAGATCCCGTCTTCAATAGAGCTTCTCCGGTGCCCATTTTTGGAAAGCCTTTTACCTATGAGAACCCAATAAATATCGATGACTTACCAAAAGTTAATGCTGTCATAATTTCTCATGATCACTATGACCATCTTGATTCCAAGGCAATCAAAGATCTTTCAAAAATTGTTGATCGATTTTTTGTGCCGTTAGGCGTTAAAGCTCATCTAGAAAGATGGGGGGTTGATGCAGATAAAATTAGCGAGCTTGATTGGCATGACAGTGAGGACTATAAAAATGTTGAATTCACCTTAACACCTGCCCAACATTTTAGTGGTCGAGCGCCGGGAAAATTAAACTCAACTTTGTGGGGCTCATGGATAGTTTCTTCAGAAAAAGTAAAGGTCTACTTTAGTGGTGATGGTGGTTATTCAGAAACATTTAGAGAGCTAGGAGACCGATATGGTCCTTTTGATATAGCCTTTGTTGAAGGCGGCGCTTACAACGCAGACTGGTCAGACGTTCATATGTTTCCCAATGAAACCGTTCAGGCCAGTATTGACCTAAAAGCCAACGTACTTTTTCCAATTCACTGGTCTAAATTTGACCTATCTATTCACCCTTGGGATGAGCCAATAATTCACATCACTAAAGAGGCTGGCAGAAGAAATGTCAATATTACAACTCCAATGATTGGTGAAGTATTTGACTTAACCAACTTGCCAAACAATCCCTGGTGGGAGGCACTTAGAAATTGAGCTGAAATCGAGTTCGATATCATTTGGGAAGCTATGAAAAAGGGATCTATAGAATTACTCAGAGGCACCCAAGTCAGACTTTGAGAATAAACGTGACCGGCCCATCGTTCTCCAAACTGACCTGCATGTCTGCGCCGAACTTTCCCGAGCGTACAAATTCATGCTGCTCTCGCGCGGCTTGCTCTAACTTGTCGTAGATTGCTTCAGCCTGCCTCGGAGGTTTTGCAGTGGAGAACCCAGGGCGAAGCCCTTTCTCCGTTTCGGCAGCAAGTGTAAATTGCGACACAAGCATTAGGTCGCCGCCGATATCCTTTAGATCGAGATTCATCTTCCCGTCTGAGTCCGCGAAAATTCTGTAAGCGAGGATCTTGTCGAGTAACTTCTGAGCAAGCTTATCGTCGTCTTCTTTCTCAATACCAATCAGCGCGAGTATGACCCTGACCAATGTCGGCATGCAGCGTGCTATCGATATGAACTTGCGCCCAATTGACGCGCTGAATAAGTGCAATCACATGACCCCCTTGCTCGCCGACCCTAATCAAAAGTCTCGAGCTTCTTTGCGATGTCTTGAGTGGCACGTATCAAAGCATCCACAGTTCCAGGTTCAGACGCGGAGTGTCCTGATTCACGAACTATATGAAGCTCCGCTGCCGGCCACTGCTTATGCAATGCTAGCGCGTTCTCAAGAGGGCAGACCATATCATAGCGGCCGTGAACAATTCGACCGGGGATGTCACGAATAAGCTGCATATTCTCTAAAATGTGATTCTCGTCAATAAAGCCTTTATTCATGAAATAGTGAATCTCTAAACGAGCCAGCGCGAGGGCATTGTGCGGCTTGGTAAAACTTGCCAATGCTTCTGGGCTTGGTCGCAACTTAGAGCAGCTCCCTTCCCACGCTGACCAGTGTTTCGCTGCCGCCATCCGCGCGAGCTCATCATCACCAGTTAGCCTTTCATAATAGGCCTTCATTAAATCGCCGCGCTCAGCAAGCGGAATATGGTTAACAAACTCTTCCCAAGAATCTGGGAAGACTCGCCTTGCACCATCCTTATACAGCCAATCGAAATCACACTGCCTGCAAAGGAAAATACCGCGCAGAATAAGCGCGAGCACCCTAGCTCGGGAATGCCTGTGCATACAGCAGGCTTAGAGTAGAACCCCATGAGCCACCGAATAACACCCATCTATCTACGTCGAGAAACTCGCGTATGACTTCGATGTCCGCGATTAGATCTTGGGTTGTATTGTTTTCAAGCTCGCCGTGGGGGGTCGAGCGACCGCAGCCGCGCTGATCGAAGGTAATAATGCGATAGACAGCGGGATCGTAGAAACGACGGGAACTCGCATCACAAGCTCCACCGGGGCCGCCATGTACGAACAGGATAGGTATGCCGTCGACATTACCCGCCTCGTCGACATACAGCTCATGCTTGTCTGTGACTTTTACCTGGTGGCGTTTATAGGGTTTGAGTTCGGGGAAGAGAATCTGCATAGGACAGGCCTAATTCTAGCTAAAGGGGCATGTACGCTCTTTTGCAAGAGCGCGTTTAGCTATGTTAGGCCAGTAAGCTGCGAGACGCTAGCGCGCTGCAGCTCCACGGCCATGACGCTTACGCTCGTTCTCGGTAAGCAATTTCTTGCGCAGGCGAATATTCTCTGGAGTCACCTCAACCAATTCGTCGTCGGCAATGAATTCCATAGCCTGCTCGAGCGTATGTGTAGTTGGAGGCGTTAGGACGATATTTTCATCAGTTCCTGAGGCACGTACATTGGTCAGCTGCTTGCCCTTGATTGGGTTAACAGCCAGATCGTTCTCGCGACTGTGCAAGCCGATGATCATGCCCTCGTAAGTCTCTACGTTAGGCCCTACGAATAACTTGCCACGGTCCTGCAGATTAAATAGCGAGAAGCCAAGCACTTTGCCCTTCACCATAGAGACTAATACGCCTCTGGTGCGCACAGCCAGATCCATATCTTTGTAGTCGCCGTAGTGATCGAATACGTGAGTCATCAAGCCCGAGCCCGATGTCATGCTTAGGAACATAGAGCGGAAGCCAATCAATCCACGGGTAGGAATCAAGAACTGCAGGCGTACCCGGCCCTTGCCGTCTGGCAGCATGTCCTGCAAGTCTGCGCGGCGCTGACCCAACTCTTCCATAACCGAGCCCTGATGTTGATCATCGCAATCCACGACTAACGATTCGACAGGCTCTTTCAATACGCCATCTTCTTCATGAAGAATAACTTCCGGCCTAGAGACCGCGAGCTCAAAACCCTTCGCGGCGCATGCTTTCAATCAATACGGAAAGATGCAATTCACCGCGGCCTGAGACTTTGTATTTATCTGGCGTCTCGCCCTGTTCAACGCGCAACGCGACGTTGTAAAGCAACTCTCTCTCGAGCCGATCCCTGATTTGCCGAGTAGTAATGTACTTGCCTTCGCGTCCTGCAAACGGCGAATCATTTACCTGAAACGTCATGCTGATCGTCGGCTCATCTACCGACAGAGGCGTCATCGCTTCGGGATGATCCGGGTCGCAAAGCGTGTCAGAAATATTTAGCTTATCAACACCGGAGATACAAACGATCTCTCCAGCCTGAGCCTCATCTACATCGATTCGTTCCAGACCTAGGTGACTTTTAACTTGGAGGATCTTTCCTTTGCGGGAGTGTCCTTCGTGATCGATAATGACTACTTGCTGATTGCGAAACACCTTGCCGCGCGTAACACGGCCTACACCGATAACGCCGACGTAGCTGTTGTAGTCCAATGCACTAATCTGCATCTGAAATGGTCCATCGATAACAACATCCGGCGGCGGAACTTTCTCGACCACTGTTTCAAACAATGGCTCCATGTTGTCCGTCATCTGATCCATCTCATGGCCGGCGAAGCCCTCTAGCGCTGAGGCGTAGATTATTGGAAAGTCTAACTGTTCGTCTGTCGCACCTAGCTTATCGAATAGGTCGAAAACTTCGTTAACTACCCAATCGGGTCGTGCGCCATGACGATCGATCTTGTTTATCACTACGATTGGATTGAGGCCTTGCGCGAATGCCTTCTGTGTCACGAAACGAGTCTGCGGCATTGGGCCGTCGACGGCGTCCACGAGTAGCAGCACACTGTCGACCATCGATAGCACACGCTCAACCTCACCACCAAAATCGGCGTGGCCCGGTGTATCCACAATATTGATGTGGTAACCATTCCAGTTAATAGCCGTATTCTTCGCCAGAATAGTGATACCGCGCTCGCGTTCCTGATCGTTCGAATCCATCATTCGCTCGACGTTCTCGCCGCGTGACTCGATAGTTCCCGATTGATGAAGCAGCTTATCAACCAACGTAGTCTTACCATGGTCAACGTGCGCGATGATCGCAATATTTCGAATCTTCTCAATCACTGTAGTTCCGCCTAAATATTTGGCCTACAGCTCCCAGTGGAGAAGTAGGGTGCAGCTCTGATCTCGTCATAGTTCGCCTTTACAAATAGATAGGTAGACAATAAATAGACGCAGAGCGGCTGCACAAAAGGCGGCGAGTATACACGAGAAGGCGCCGAATGATTAGTAATCTAGGGGATTTATTTGGCTTTTAGGCCAGTGATTCTAGTGCTTTTGAGGCTTGGCCAGCTCCAAAACGGCGACATTCGCAAAACCTTCGTCCATTAAGTTGGCGGCATGGAGGCGGCTCATCATGCCCTTCCCGCAATACAGGAGATAATACTTGTTCTTATCTAGATCTGCGAAGCCGCTGCGTAATTGATAGAACGGGATGTTTAACCTCTCCCGGGGCTGATTTCCTCCTTCCAATATCAGGGGATTGATCTCTGCTTCATCTGGATGGCGAATATCGATAACCGTGCAGTCGCTATCAAGCGTCTCCACGATTTTGACCTCGGCTGATTCTCCATCTAAATCAGCCACTAGGTCGGTGATGAGCTGATGCTTGGCGCTGCCTATAGCGGCATCCAAAACAGCGAAGTCGAATCGAGCCTCTTCGCTTTCTATCTGATGGAGTTTCGCGCGCGTGGTTGGCTTGTTCGATATGACAGCACAGTACTCCGGCATGTCTTTGGAGAACTCTTCGGTGCCAATCACTCCGGCTGTATCGATAATTTGCTGTTTATCCGTTGTCGCCAGCGGTCGTAACACCAAGCAATCAGTTACCAAATCGATAACCGCTAGATTGGGCAGGGTCTGGCTAGATACCTGCGCAACACTCTCGCCCGTCACAAGAGCCTCTATGTGCAGTCCCGCCGCAATCTGCTCGGCGGAGCGCAGCATCATGCGCTTTAGGATGACACCCATCTGCGAGTTATCAACCTTCTCCAGTATTTCCTCCACCACACCCTCGAAGGGAATTGAGATAAACTTAACCCGATGTGAGGAGTGATACTTCATCCACAGAAACAAGGCCACCTCTTTCACAGCAAGTTCATGCGCCCTGCCACCAAGATTGAAAAAGCAGTAGTGGGTTTGCAGTCCACGTTTAATGCATAGATAGCTAGAAACAGAAGAATCAAAGCCACCCGAAATAAGAGACAGCACCGAATCCTGACAGCCAAGGGGGAACCCACCTAAGCCGTCTCTTTGGTCGCGCACCATGAAAACTGAGTCATCGCGTACCTCTATCAAGACCGTGACATCAGGGCCCTTCAGCTTCACGCCCGCCGCCTCGGTCTGAGTGTTAAGCCCAGCGCCGATATGACGCTCAACATCGGTAGATTTAAAGGAATGCTTGCCATTGCGCTTGCAACGAACGGCGAAGGTCTTACCCACCAGTTTTTCACGGTAGTGCTCCAGTGCCAGGTCTAACATGGCATCTAAGTCCGTGCGGGGATACTTGTCCACATGGAGAAACTTCGCGATACCAGGTGTGCAAGCCAACCTTTCGCTTATTTGAGCTATGACCTCCGGGTTGTCCGTCGAGGTTGTGACTTCTAGATTGTCCCACTCCCCTACAACAGAGACAGCAGGATCAAATTCGGATAGAACCGATCGGATGTTCTTTCGTAGCTGACGAATAAAGCGCCTACGTACTGGGCGGGTCTTGATGGTGATTTCGGGGAAAAGCTTAACGAGGAATAACATCTTATCTCTATCTATTCTGTGGTCGGCCCGATTCGAGACAACATTTTATAGGCATGTAGACCAATATTTCAGATGCCGGCAAGGTTAGGCCATTGTCCCTGTCGAGAAATATTCTAAATTTGCACTGATATTGTGCAAATATTTTTATAATGCACAGTATTGGTGCGATTATGTTTTTATAAAACCCACCTGGCCAGTAAAAATAGGCCTTTGCAGCGAGACCAGTAATGGCATATATTTTGCTTTTCCCCTAGCACACAAAGCAAGCTGCGCAATTATAGTCGATTATGCATTCGGATAACTTAAACACGCAGCCCCTTGCCACAGTGACAGAAAAAGCTGATAGGCTCTCTCAGCTCCGCCAAGTCGGTATAAGACGATAGCGCTATACCGTGCGGCACGGAAAAACGAGCACAAGCTATACATTATCAAGTAGTCGATATCGATTAGGAGAAAAGGATAGAAAATGAAATCAAAATTAGAATACATCTGGCTTGATGGCTATAAGCCAACTCAAACCCTACGCAGCAAAACACAAGTACGCGACAATTTTGACGGCACTCTTGAAGCATGCCCCGTGTGGTCATTCGACGGCAGCTCTACGCAGCAAGCCGAGGGCAATGATTCCGACTGCTTACTTAAGCCAGTAGCGGTCTATCCCGATCCCGACCGCGCTAACGCCTACCTGGTAATGACTGAAGTAATGAATGCCGATGGCACACCGCACCCATCAAATGGTCGCGCCACTATCGACGATGATGATTCTGACTTCTGGTTCGGTTTCGAGCAGGAGTATTTCCTGTGGGATATCAAGACTAATCTTCCCCCTGGCTTCCCTTCAGGTGGCTACCCTGGCCCTCAAGGCCCCTATTACTGCTCCGTTGGTGCCCAGAATGCCTTCGGCCGCGAAGTAATCGAAGACCACATGGACCTGTGCCTTGAAGCTGGACTCAACTTCGAAGGCATCAACGCTGAAGTTGCTGCTGGTCAGTGGGAATTTCAAATATTTGCAAAGGGCGCGAAAAAAGCTGGCGACCAAACTTGGATCGCAAGATACCTCTTGGAGCGCACAGCTGAGCGCTACGGCCTGGCGATCAACTATGAGCCCAAGCCACTAGGTAAAGAGCTGGACTGGAATGGCTCCGGTATGCACGCTAACTTTTCGAACGGCCCAATGCGCGAAGACGGTGATGAGTCTATCTTCACCAAGATATGCGAGGCCTTCAGCAAGAATATCGATAGGCATATCAGCGTCTATGGCGCAAACAACGATCAGCGATTGACAGGTCTGCATGAGACCCAAGCGATCGATGAGTTCAGCTACGGCGTTTCTGACCGCGGCGCGTCAATTCGTATTCCGATTGGCACAGTTGAAGATGGCTGGAAGGGGCGCCTGGAAGATAGACGTACTGCATCAAATGCCGATCCGTATAAGGTAGCAGCAGCTATCATCAAGACTACGAAGGAAGGCTTGGCATAAGCTAAGGCCTAGAGCTATCAAAAAAGCCCGGTCTGTTGATCGGGCTTTTTTATGTGCCTAAATATTGCAGCCTGTCACCCAGCGCACTATTATGGTGCATTGTTCCTTTTCATAATCACGAACCTACATCCAAACCTGTGCACAAGCCCCATAAACAGTGATCTACTCAGCATTGCTTCTATTGGTTTGGTTATTGCATAGCAAGGGTAAGAGAAGCGTTCGCTATTCTGCCGGCAGTTGCATGGCTCCAGCCCTAGGGCTGAACTCGCGCACCCCGGCGCCAAATCATCGATAGAGAAGTAGTAACCGTGACTCTGGACAACGTATACAAGCGACTGCTGGACAACCAGAAGACCGGGGTTGTCGTTATGGATAGAGACCTCCGCCTACTCTATCTAAACGTCGCAGCAGAGAACTTGCTGGAAATTAGCGTACGCAAGGCTAACAAACTATCCATCGGAGATGTGTTAATCAAGGCAGCAGAAGACATAGGCGAGATGCAAACAGCCCTGCGCAATAGCAGTAGCTTTACCAAGCGCCAGGCGCAGCTGCAGCTGGTGCACGGCAAGACTGTGGACGTGGACTATACGATTACCCCATTCGACGAAGACGGCGAGCAGCGCGCGCTGCTGGAGATTACCTCGCTAGTACACTCCTACAGAATCAATCGTGAGGAGTTCCTGAACAGCACGCACGCGACTACAAGAGAATTAGTAAGAGGCCTCGCTCATGAGATTAAGAATCCGCTAGGCGGCATCCGCGGCGCGGCCCAGCTTCTAGCGGCGGAACTAGGTAGCGAAGACCTTAAAGACTACACCAATGTGATTATCAATGAGGCTGATCGCCTGCACAAACTGGTAGACCGACTGGTTGACTCTAGGCAGCCACTGAAGATGCAGCCCATCAATATCCACGAAGTTTTAGAGAGAGTTAGATCTTTGGTGCAGGCCGAGATAAGCGGAAATAGCATCGAACTTATTCGAGACTATGACCCTAGCATACCTACCGTGCTTGCCGACTCCTCGCAACTTATTCAGGCGATGCTGAACCTAGTGCGCAATGCAATGCAGGCGTTGTTCAGCCCGAAGGTAGAACACAATCTCGGCCGCATCTATCTGCGCACCCGGATCATTCGCAACGCGACAATAGGCGCCAAGTTCCACAGATTAGTCGCCTGCATAAAAATTGTCGACAACGGACCGGGAATCAAGCCAGATATGATTGACTCCATTTTCTATCCGATGATTAGTGGACGCGCCGAGGGAACCGGCCTCGGCCTTTCCATAGCACACTCTATTATTACCCAGCATCAAGGGCTCATTGAGTGTGAGAGCAGGCCTGGCACGACCTGTTTTACAGTGCTTTTGCCACTCGCCCCCGCAGGCAGTTAGGGAGAGTAACTAATGGTAGGCAGTAAATGAATTTTTATTCACGCACAATTCATAGTTAATCTAATTCAGGGCGTAAGCCCAAAGTTTCAGAAGGTTGTATGATTTATGAACTCAAGTAATTCTATCTGGATACTAGATGACGATCGCTCCATTCGCTGGGTGCTAGAAAAGTCGCTAGGAAAAACTGGTCTCAACACCGAATCTTTCGAGAACGGCAACGACTTACTGCACCGCCTCGAGCAGGAATTGCCTGACGCAATTATCAGCGACATCCGCATGCCAGGAATCAGCGGGTTGGACCTGCTCTCTACTATCCAGGAACAGCACCCGCAGCTTCCAGTCATTATCATGACGGCACACTCAGATCTGGAGAGTGCTGTTTCATCCTATAGCCGCGGAGCATTCGAATACCTGCCTAAACCCTTCGATATCGAAGACGCTATTGCGATGACGAATCGCGCACTGGAGCACGCGCGCGAACAGAAGGAAGAAAATGGTGAGGGTGGCAAGACTGAAATTGTTAAGAGCCAGGAGATAATCGGCGAGGCGCCAGCTATGCAGGAGGTGTTCCGCGCCATCGGCAGACTCTCGCAGTCGAATATCTCCGTACTCATCAATGGAGAGTCGGGAACCGGCAAGGAATTAGTAGCACGCGCCCTACATCAACATAGTCCACGCAGTGATAAGACCTTCGTACCACTTAACGTCGCCGCAATTCCTAAAGAACTGATCGAGTCGGAGCTGTTCGGACACGAGAAAGGTGCGTTCACCGGCGCCACCTCACAGCGCACCGGTCGCTTCGAACAGGCAGATGGCGGCACATTATTTCTAGATGAGATCGGCGACATGCCCGCTGAAACACAAACACGATTATTACGCGTGCTTTCCGACGGCGAATTTTATCGCGTAGGCGGACATACATCCATCAAGGTGGACGTGAGAATCATCGCGGCAACGCATCAAGATTTAGAGAAGCTGGTAGAGCAGCATCAGTTTCGCGAAGACCTTTTCCATAGGCTGAATGTTATTCGCATTCACATACCACGCCTAAGTGATAGACGTGAAGACATACCAAAACTCGCAAGCTTCTTTCTGCTGTCTGCCGCAAAGGAACTCAATGTAGAGCCGAAGACACTGCGGCCAGAAACAGAGAGATATCTTGCCGGGCTCAGCTGGCCCGGCAATGTGCGCCAGCTAGAAAATTTTTGTCGCTGGATTACCGTGATGGCATCGAGTCGTGAGGTCTATCTTGCCGACCTACCACCAGAATTCGCCACACAGGAAACTGTAGTCAGTCTGAGCGGCGACTGGACTCAAGGATTACATCAATGGGCAGATCAGCAGCTCAGCCTAGGCAATGTAGGCATTCTTAATCAAGCTACGCCTATGTTCGAGCGCACCATGATTGACATAGCCTTGAAGCATACAGCCGGACGCAGGAGAGATGCTGCAAACTTGCTGGGCTGGGGCAGGAATACCTTAACCAGGAAGATTAAGGAGTTAGGTAACTCGCAGGAAGACGCAGAAATTCACGATAACTAGATCTGCAATCAGAACTAATTCTGTAACGACTCGATCTAGATCCCCCGAATCTTGTGAATACTTTACAAAACCCTTATTCTTCAATTAAATCTTTGCAAATCAATCTTATAGATACCAAGATAGAATACGCACTTGGTGCAGAACTAAAGCCTGAGAGCTAATGCTGCAGATTCGTCATCGAAACGTCAGTCAGAATAAGAACTTCTATTAGAGCTTCCAATGAACCAAGAATGCAAGACTATGCAGGCACAAACACCACTGTTTGCAGACAATAAGAAAATGCAGGAATTTTTAGCCGGCGAGGCGAAGGCTGGGGGGGGGGGGACTTGTTGAAGAAAGAAGACAACTACCCCATCAAGCTGCAGCGCGATATCAGCAATAGTGAGAACGATAAGAATCTCGATTCTGACCCCTATGCAACAACCGTTGGAGTTAGCTCTGTTTTGACTGACGGACTAACAGCGACTGCTCCGCTCGCTATCGTATCTGTCGTCCTCTATTTTTAAATCTGGAGTCAGTAGCTACGCTGTCAGGCTTTGTTAAATATCCGATCTCCGCTACAGCAAATCCGCAAGAAACGCGCTTGGCATGCCTCCACTACTTCTAAGAGCTAGCAGACCGTGCGCACTTGAATAGTTCGTTCAACATCTCCGCAACCCTCAAGGGGCTCATTTCTTTTCGGAGATAAAAAATCTGACCTTACACGCAAACGCGCCCAAAACTTTAAGAAAGTCACAGAGGAATATCGTTTAAGCCACAAATTCTAAAACAAAATGCCGCAATCAATGAGATAAACTAGGGATAATTTGGATGGTCTTGGGAAGAAGTGCTCGCTGAGTAACAAATCCTCGGGCAAAAGCGGGAAGTTTTTGAGTAATCAGGCATCCTTAAATACACACAATTGCAGTAATTGCTAAGTGACACTGCCTACTAAACTGGTGAAATTTTGATCAACATCGTACTTTTTGAGCCTGAAATACCCCCAAACACCGGAAATATTATCCGTTTAACTGCAAATACAGGTTCACACCTGCACCTAATAAAACCCCTTGGCTTCGATCTCGATGATAAGAAAATGCGCCGGGCAGGTCTGGATTATCATGAATTTGCTGGTATTTCGCAGTATGAGGGCTGGCAAGACTTCATGCGCGTGCAGGGCGAGAATCGGCTACTCGGAATTAGCACCAAAGCCACGATGCGCTACAGCGAATACCGCTTTGAAGAGGGGGATTTCCTTATATTTGGGCCGGAGACCCGCGGTTTGCCGGATAAAATCAGAGAACAGCTAAACTCCGCGAACCTTCTGAGAATACCGATGTTGCCCGACAGTCGTAGCCTGAACCTCTCCAATGCCGCAGCTGTCGTGGTTTACGAAGCCTGGCGTCAGCTAGGCTTCGCTGCAGGTAACTAAGCTTCTTAGTTTGCCAGTTCGGGAGCGGGAGCTTCGCCGTTAGCCTCAGCAGCCTGTTTTTGCTGTGCATATAGCGCGTCAAAATTGATTGGAGCGAGCATAAGCGCAGGAAAACTACCCTTCACTACTAGCGAATCGATAGCCTCTCGAGCATATGGGAAGAGGATATTTGGACAAAGGGCACCCAATAACTGCGCTAATTGAAGATCGTCGAAATCTTTGGCAGTGAATATCCCAGCTTGATGCACTTCCACTACGAATCCCGGCTCCTCTTCGAGGGTCGCCTCAACTGTTAACACCAAAACCACTTCGAAAACGTCATCCTGAATCTTGGAGTTTTTCGTCTTAATATCGAAGTTGATTTTCGGCTGCCATTGCCCCTGGAATACCGCAGGGCTGCGTGGAGATTCGAATGAGGAATCTTTCAAATAGATGCGCTGCAAGGCGAATTGTGGGCCCTCGGGCTGGTCTGCAACGGGTGCTGCTGCAGTTTCTGCGTTGTTTTCTTCGTTCTCTGCCATGATTAATCCTATGTATTTACAGTCTTATTTACAGTCAATTGTAATTGAGCTTACCAAATCTAGACGACCAATGGCATGGACTGAGCCTTCCACTCGGTCACTCCACCGGACAGCTTGTAAACCTGCTCGTGCCCCGCCTCTTGAATCTTTTTCGCCGCCACACCAGAATGCTGGCCTAATTTGCAGACCACGATTACCGGCTTTTCTTGATGCTTCTTCAGTTCTGTTATCCGCTGATCTATTTTCGCGAGGGGAATATTAATAGAGTCGACGATGTGCCCGGCTTCAAACTCCTTCTTGTCGCGGACGTCCACGACTATGGCATCGCTGCGATTGATGAGCATAACGGCCTGCTGTGGCCCTACGCCCTTGCTGCCAGTACGCTGATGGTAGAAGACGATAGCCGCGAACGAAACCAACCAGAGGCTGGATAGCAGGAGGTGATTGCCAATAAATTCTAAAAATTGCGCCATTATCTTCTCAGTATTTCTAAACTGGCTCGCGCGCCAGCGGCTCTATCTGATGCTATTGCGCACCTACCTACGTAAGAGTGGCGCCGCAAAAAAGGGGTGCAAGTATACACGTGTCCTGTGGCTTTAAGAAGGTCTCAGGCAGACAACTAGGGCCTCGAAGTCAGCTTGCCAGATCATGATAGTAGATTAGTCTCTCTGGCCCAAGCTTCTCGCTATGAATATCGCTTTCAAGGATAATGATGCCTTCCAGTTAGCGAGCTGAATACAGGACTTAGAAGCACCCCATGAGCGATATCGACAGCAGCAAGAAGACGACCGCACTACTGCTAATTTTGGATGGCTGGGGCCATCGCGAAGAAACCAGCAGCAACGCTATCCATAGCGCAAACAGCCCGATGTGGGATTCTCTGTGGGCGGGCAAACCACACACCCTGATTGACACCTCAGGCAAGTCGGTCGGGCTCCCAGCCGGGCAGATGGGCAACTCCGAAGTAGGCCACATGAACCTAGGCGCTGGGCGAGTTGTCTACCAGAGCCTCACTCGAATCGACAAAGACATTGAAGAAGGCGCCTTCTTCTCAAACCCTGCTCTCACTGGTGCGCCGTGCAGAGGTCCGTAGATGCTGATTCAGCGCTGCACATTTTCGGGCTCATGTCCGGCGGTGGAATTCACAGCCACGAAGACCAAATTATCGCCATGATCGAACTGGCGATTCGTAATGGCGCGCCTAGAGATATTCCTGCACGCGTTCTTGGATGGCCGCGATACACCCCCGCGCAGCGCACTTCCGTCGCTGCTCCGTGCGGAAAAAATGCTACTGGACTCTGGCAAGGGACGCGTCGCATCAATCTGCGGCCGCTTCTACGCCATGGACAGAGACAATCGCTGGGACCGCGTCCAGCCAGCCTACGACCTGCTCACGCAAGGTGCAAGCAGAATTTCAATCCGGCGATGTTAGCGCTGCGCTTGCAGCTGCTTATCAACGTGACGAAGACGACGAATTTGTTCAGGCAAGCCTTGTAGGGTCTGCAATCTGATGCGCCGGCAACAGTCTCCGACGGCGACGTTGTCGTGTTCATGAATTTTCGCGCCGACCGTGCACGAGAAATTACTCGGGCATTTGTCGATGATGGTTTCGATGGGTTTCA
>CASQMQ010000071.1 GCA_949430125.1 uncultured Pseudomonadales bacterium | reverse complement strand
CTATCGAAGTAGACCTGAGAAGTTGTGATTTCGCTATTGAGGGGATCAGTGTTGGGGTAATACGGCGTAACATTTAGCACCGTATCTAGCCAAATATTGCAGAAAGCTCTGTGTGACAGCATGCAATGTGTCACACAGAGTGGCTGAGAGCCGCTAGTCCTTTTTAACGGCCTTCTTCGCAGTCTTTTTCTTTAGCAGCCTTTTTCTTTGCTGCTTTGGCTTTCTTATCCGGCTTGGTAATTACCCATTTTCCGCCTTCATGGTAGGCCTTCCAACCAGTGGCCTTTTTGTCGATCTCAGTCTGCACATATTGCTCTTTCGTCTTGCGAGAGAAGCGAACTAGCGTCTTATTGCCAGCATCGTCTTCTAACGGGGCCTCCAAAAGAAAATTATACTTTGGATCAATCTCAGACTTATGCGGGAGCAATTCTTCTATGTAGGGCGCCCTGGTCTCGCGATTTTTAGGAAACTTACTTGCCGCCAGGAACATACCCGCCGCACCATCACGCAGCACATAGTGGTCTTCCACCGTCTCGCATATTAGTTCCGGCATCTGCACCGGATCCATCTTAGGCGGCGCAGCTTCGCCGCTTCTTAGAAGTTTACGTGTGTTCTTGCAGTCTTCACTGCTACAACCAAAATACTTACCAAAGCGGCCGGTCTTCAATTGCATATCTTGGCCACATTTATCACATTCGATAATGGGCCCATCGTAACCGCGAATCTTGAATTCGCCGTTCTCAATTTCGAACCCCAGGCAATCTGGATTGTTACCGCAGACATGCAATTTTCGCTTCTCGTCGATGAGATAGGGCTCCATCGCCGTATTACAAATCGAGCAGCGATGCTTGTTTCTTAACAGGATATTCTCCTGCGCCTCTGCCTCTTCGGCCGTATCGGTGCGAATTGCGTCATCACCAGCCGTCAGATTAATAGTAGATTTACAGCGCTCCTTAGGTGGCAATGCGTAGCCTGAACAGCCCAGAAAGACACCTGTCGATGCCGTTCGAATTTGCATGTGACGACCACACTTCGGGCATTCGATATCGGTTTCAGTCGGATCGTTCGTCCGCATACCGCCATCTTCGCCTTCGGCCTTCATTAGCTGGCTGGTAAAGCCCTCATAGAACTCATTCAGCAGCACTTTCCAATTCTTCTCACCACCTGCAACCTCATCGAGCGACTCTTCCATCTTAGCGGTGAAGTCATAACTCATCAGCTCGGCGAAACTTTCTTGCAATCGTTCGGCGACGATATCGCCCATCTTCAACGCGAAGAAACGCTTGCTCTCGGTTCGCACATAGCCACGATCCTGAATCGTCGAGATAATCGAGGCGTAGGTAGAAGGACGGCCAATGCCTCGCTTCTCTAATTCTTTGACAAGGCTCGCCTCGGTGAAGCGCGCTGTGGGTTTAGTAAAATTCTGAAAAGGCTCAAGTAGCTCTAAATTCAATGAGTCGCCTTCTTCAACTGCAGGCAACACGATATCTTCATCTTTGGACGGCATCACTTTCAGGTAACCGTCGAACTGCATGATGCGCCCCTTTGTTCGCAACTCGAACTCAGCGGCAGCTACAGTGATAGAAGAGCTTAGATATCTAGCAGGTTGCATCTGACAGGCAACGAAGTACTGCCAAATCAAAGCGTACAGACGAACTGCATCCGGCTCCATGCCCATTAGCTTCTCGGACACAGTCTTCACCTCAGTGGGCCTCACCGCTTCATGCGCTTCCTGCGCTCCTTCTTTCGAGCTGTAGAACATCGGCTTTTCGGTGAGATACTTATCGCCGAAACTCTTGTCGATATAGTTGCGACACATGGCTATGGCGTCATTGCTCAGATGAGTCGAGTCAGTACGCATATAGGTTATATAACCGGCCTCGTAGAGGCGCTGCGCCATCATCATGGTCTTCTTTACCCCGAAGCCAAGTCTTGTGCTCGCGGCCTGCTGCAGAGTCGAGGTGATCAATGGTGGCTTCGGCTTGGACGAGGTAGGTCGATCCTCGCGTTTCTCCACCTTATAGTCTGCGCCTTCCAGGATCGCCAGAGCGGCGTCGGTATCGGCCTTATTGTCCGGTCGGAAATTGGCTGCCATCATGCCTGACTAACTGACAACGAAGCTTTTCCTTCTTCTTCGTATTTAGTTTCGCAAACACTTCCCAGAATTCTTCTGGAATAAACGCGCGAATTTGTTGTTCTCGCTCCACAACGAGACGAACAGCAACGGATTGCACTCGGCCCGCAGACAGTCCTCTGGCAACTTTTGCCCAGAGCAATGGAGAAACCATGAAACCCACAACTCGGTCTAGAAAGCGCCGCGCCTGCTGCGCTTCCACATAGCGCATATCTACTTCGCCCGGCTCCTTGAAGGCATCAGTGATGGCTTTCTTGGTAATTTCGTTAAATACCACGCGCTTATAGCGACCTGGATCTCCGCCAATGGCTTCCTGCAAGTGCCAGGCAATAGCTTCCCCCTCTCTATCAAGGTCAGTCGCGAGATAGATGTGATCGGCATTCTTGGCGAGCTTCTGCAACTCAGCTACGACTTTCTCTTTGCCCGGCAGGATCTCATAGTTTGCCGCCCAATCTTGCTCAGGGTCGATGCCCATTCGCTTCACAAGTTGTTGTTTGGCCTTCTTTTTCTTGTAGATGACCTTTTCTTCTGGAGGCATCTTTCGGGTCAGAGCTGCTGCCGCTGCACGCGCCTTTGTATCGATAGGCTTGCCGCTGCCACTGGTTGGCAGGTCACGTATATGCCCAACACTGGACTTCACAACGTACTCGTTACCCAAGTACTTATTGATCGTTTTCGCCTTTGCGGGAGACTCAACTATTACTAAAGATTTAGACATCGGCTATAAAAACTCTCTGGTTCTGACGATTGTGGCTGCTCAAACAGCGCACATATATAAGGATAAGTTGGAGGTGGGTCAAGTTTTCTCTTAAAAAAAATTTCCAAGCGCATCCGTGAATCCTGAAATTCGATAAGCAAGCGGGCAATTTATAAGGGATTATTGAGATTAAAGCAAGGATAAGTGAGAGAAATATTTGTTCAGGTCGAAGTGATTTGCCTGCATAAGCTCACAAATTCATCAGGAAGCAAGCGTCTACAAGAATTAATTCCCACGGCAGACACCGGGCCATAGAAAAGCTAACGAGAGCCATCCGGCGCCAGCGATCGATTCAAGGATCTTATCGCCATACAAATGGCTTTAATAGTTATACATGGCACTGTTTAATGATGTCGCGAATCTATAGTAGAACCGTTAGATACTAACCTCATGACACCAGCCATACTTGTCTTCGAGTTCGCCCCTTTGGATACCTACTAACAAGTCATAGATTTGCTGCATCGTCGGCCCAACGTTTGATTCAGCATCGCCTACTCCGTGCCATTGCCCATCGAACCAAATCTTACCGATGGGAGCAAGCACCGCCGCAGTGCCGCAGGCAGCTGCTTCCTGAAACGTAGAGAACTCTGCGCGCAGATCGATAGGTCGCTCCTGCGTACTCATACCTAACTGCCCCTGTGCTAGCGTCATAATCGAACGACGCGTGATGCTGGGCAATATGGCATCGGACTTGGGTGTCAGCAACACGCCGTCTTTTGTACAGATAAGGATATTCGCGGAACCGGCTTCATCAATATAGCGCGCTTCTTTAGAATCTAGGTACAAGGCTTCGTTGGCACCGACCTCCTGCGCTAACTTGGTCGCAAGTAGTCCACCCGCATAGTTAGCACCAACCTTATAGCTACCAGTGCCTCGGGGCGCGGCGCGATCAACATCGGAAACCGCAAGGCTGATTACCGAGAGTCCCGCCTGTTTGTAGTAAGGGCCTACCGGCGAGACAAAGACCCGAAACTCGAATTCTTCCGCCGGCTTCAGACCAAGATTTTCACCAACGCCGATCAGCATGGGTCGAATATAAAGGGAAGCACCCGAACCGAAAGGCGGTATCCAGGCATAATTCGCTCTGACTGCCTCCTCAACGCCGCGCATGAATAACTCTCGCGGCACAGAAGGCATGAGCAATCTCGCCGCAGCAAGGTCCATTCGTTCAGTATTTAGGTCCGGGCGGAAAAGGAGAACCCTGCCATCAGACGCCGTCTGCGCCTTCATACCTTCGAAGCATTGCTGAGCATAGTGCAGTGACGGAGCACCTTCGTGCACAGTAATCAATTCGCTGCTAACCAGCTCGCCTTTGTTCCAGCTGCCACCTTTCCAATTCGCGCTGAAGCGAGAATCGGTTCTGTGATATTGAAATCCGAGGTTTGCCCAATCAAGTGCTTCCTTTTCCGTCTGCATGTTAACTTTTGCGCCTACTGTGAAGAACTACTATCAATCTTAGAAACCTACTTCGCTCATTATCGAGGAAAAGGGCCCAAATATCTATGCATCGATTGCTCTGAACATACCGTGGCAGCTAGCTCTCATCCCATAGCTAGGATAGACTCTGAACGCTTTTAGCACTCATCCAACCTACAAATTCGAGTCAGATAATGAATCTAGTAGATATCGGCGCCAACCTCAGTCACGAATCCTTTAGCGATGATCTCGATATAGTCGTAACCGCAGCGCAAGCTGCTGGCGTATCGCATATTATCATTACCGGCACCGACCAGAAGTCGAACGAAGCTGGATTGAGCCTAAGTCAGGCCCGACCAGAAATCTTCAGCTTTACAGCTGGTTTTCATCCTCATGTTGCAGAGAGCCTCGACGAAAATGCCCTGCTCTCCGTTCGCGCGCTCGCAAGCGAAGACAAATGCGTCGCCGTCGGCGAGACCGGTCTAGATTTCAATCGCAACCTCTCGGATCCGGAAACACAACTCAAAGTCTTTGAAGAGCACCTCAAGCTCGCGGCGGAGCTTGGCAAACCACTATTTTTGCATCAGCGAGACGCACATCCCGAATTTATCGACCTACTACGTCGCTATCGCGATCAAATTGTAGGCGGTGTGGTGCATTGTTTCACCGATAACCAACAAGCACTTGAAGACTACCTAGCACTGGATATGTACATCGGCATCACCGGCTGGGTCTGCGATGAGAGGCGCGGCACTAACCTACAGTCACTAGTGGGGCTCATACCCAGCGATCGCCTACTAATTGAAACCGACTCGCCGTATCTTCTGCCTAGAACAATCCGGCCCAAGCCCAAGACCCGTCGCAATGAACCGAAACACCTAATCGAGGTGCTCTATACGCTTTCACGTTGTTGCGGCCGGCCTGCAGAACAGCTATCCCTTCAGACCAGCGAGAACGCAAAGCGCCTATTTGGCGTCGGGCCAGACTAGAACCTGGGCCTAAATACCAACAAACTCCCAGAATCATAATGAATTCAGTTACCTATTTACAATTTCGACTGATTTAGCTGTATTTTCGCTGTAAAATTTTCCGCGCATAACGGCATGATCAACAAGTATTAGGTCCTTATATAAAAATAGGCTTATAAAAGAAGAAAGACACGGGTCTTGCATTAAATAAGAGGGAATTTCTAGAGGGCTGTTCGGCGGTCATTTTATGTGGCATCGGATAAAACAACAGAGCCCATTACTTGCCAGCGCACCATTCGTTGACCCGCGCAATTGCACCATCGCTACTGGAATGAGTATCACCTCCTTCCAATTCACTCCCATCGAGTTGAAATCCTTGCAATCGGCCGAGGAAATTTCGATTCCCGCACCAGTTATCTTGCCCTAGAAGAACCCCAACACCCCCTTCGAATTCGCCGAGATCACAGGCTATATCTCAAGCAATGATGCGGCAAAACTAGCGAACACAGGACACCTCTATCATGGAATAGGCGATTTCGACATCGGCAAGATTTGCTATGGGCGAAAAAATTCACGACTGCCTTGTCAAGAACGACTGAATACCAAAAGGTTGCAAGATTAGACTACGTCGACATCCGTTATCCTGCGGAAAGTTTATTCGGCGTGCGCTTCGAACCTTGGCACATCAAAATAGTGTGGTAATATCTTCGAAACTAAAGGGCCAACCGATCTCCTTCTCGTTTGCTGAATTCTTCACCACCGGAATTCGAATTCCGTACAACTCTACAAGATGCTCATCCGTACTGATATCCACTTCCTCAAGGTCGAATTGCGCAGAGTCTGGCTGCGCGGCATATTCTTGAAGCAGCACAACTGCATGTTCGCATAGGTGACAGCCTGATGTTGTATAGAAGATGAGTCGATTCAATCTTGCTTTCCTATCTAGTTGATATTGAAAAAGTCATCAATGACTTTTCAATATTTCGTGCGCCAAAAGCTGGCGTAAAAGTGTAATTTCACTTACTTTTAGCACACTCGCATTGCCTTCAACAGACTATGGTTGCATGTCCATGCGCAACTTAGTCGAGCTGAAAATTTCGTGGAGCGGCAGTTTTCTGGTCGAAACTTTAGCGACGGTTGAAGCTTAGTGATTGAAATCCATATCGAGCTGTATTTCCAAGGTCGACTAATTAATCTGCTGCGATGCCAGCTAGGATTTGCTCAATAAGGGCCGGTCCCTGGTAAATGAAGCCTGTATAGATTTGCAGCAAATCGGCACCAGCAGTTAGGCGCTGCTGTGCATGATCAGCCGACATGATGCCACCAACACCTATGATCGGCATGCGCTCGCCGACTTCCGCCTTGATACACTGGAGAACCTCACAGGACTTTTCACTCAGTGGCGCCCCGCTCAGCCCACCCGCTTCTTCTGCAAACGGACTCGAGGTAAGCACAGATTTGTCTATCGTAGTGTTTGTAGCAATGACGCCGTCAAATTGTCTGCTAAGCAGGCTCTCGCAACAGGAAACGATCTGCTCTTGGGTCATATCTGGCGCCAGCTTTACAGCGATAGGAGTGTAGATGTTGTGCTGTGCCTGCAGGCGAGCCTGCTCTTCTTTTAATTCATCCAACAAGCTATTGAATTCATCACCAAATTGCAGATTACGCAGACCAGGTGTATTCGGCGAGGAAATATTGACCGTAATGTAGTCGGCCAGCTGACAAGCCCTTCTGAGGCAGTGAATATAATCCTGATTGGCCTGCTGCGCTGGCGTGTCAAAATTCTTTCCAATATTGATTCCCAGCACACCACGATTTTTCAGCTTCCCGATATTTTCGCACGCCTGCTCGATGCCCTTGTTGTTAAAGCCGAGGCGATTAATAATTGCCTGCTCAGTCTTGAGACGAAACATCCGTGGCTTAGGATTTCCAGGCTGAGGCCTAGGTGTTAGCGTACCTACTTCGATAAAGCCGAATCCCATCGCGGCTAGAGCGTCCACGTAATCCGCATTCTTATCCAGACCCGCGGCGAGGCCAACAACATGTGGAAAATCGATTCCCATCACCCTCTTAGGCTGAGCCTTGCCTGCTGTGTTCGCCGCAAGCAGACCAGAAGCTCCGAGACTGTTGCTAATTTTCATCGCGCGCAGGGCGAGATCATGCGAAGCCTCTGCAGGAAGACAAAACAAAATGTTTCGTAAGAGTTTGTACAAAGATAATTCGCCAGGGTTCTACAAATAATTAGTGTTCATAAACAGATCAAATGATTTTTGAATTGTACGCAGTATTTACGAACTATCAAAACCATGAAACTACGCAGCTAGTTTTTAACCTCCCTCTGCTGTGCCAACGCCTGCAATTCTACGCAGAACCACCGAGAACATCGCGTAGCCTGAATCGATCTCCACCTTCAAAAATCTCAGAATCTTCTTCACTCGCCTTAGCGGTGCTGAGCTCTTGTCGGTCCAGCTCTTCATCTTGCTTGCCTCAATAGGTATTTTTCGCTCACAGCATCAGTTCGCGCTCGGAGTATTGTTTAAGGCTATTAGTCCTTCGAATCATCATATTAATTTGCTTTTCCTTCCCATTTGCCTCCTCATCATTGACCTAACTTTACCCACCGCGGCGGTTACCCCAATTGAATACATCGACATGGCCGAGAGGCGGCTACATTCAGCTACAATCTCGACCTAGACATACTTATCAAAACGTTTAAAATCCCTGACTTCGCTTTACGCACAGCACACACAGTAGAGAATTATCAATATGAGCCATCACGAAATAATAACAGAACTCAAAAATTGGTTATCGCTTCAAATTATAGGCCAGGAGCGCCTAATAGATCGCTTGCTGATTGCATTACTGGCTGATGGCCACTTACTGGTAGAGGGCGCACCCGGCTTAGCGAAGACCAAAGCAATCAAGGATCTTTCGCGAGCCATAGAAGGCGACTTTCACCGTATCCAATTTACACCCGACTTATTACCAAGCGATATTACCGGTACAGAAGTATATCGGCCGGAAGACGGTACATTCGTCTTTCAACAGGGCCCCATTTTTCACAATCTGGTCTTGGCAGATGAAATCAACCGCGCACCGGCGAAGGTGCAGTCAGCACTTTTAGAGGCGATGGGTGAGCATCAGGTCAGTGTCGGACGTGAATCCTTCCAGTTGCCACCCCTGTTTCTCGTGATGGCTACCCAGAACCCAATTGAGCAGGAGGGCACCTATCCGCTGCCAGAGGCACAACTCGACCGCTTCCTCATGCACGTTACGATCGACTATCCGAAGATCGACGCAGAACGAAAAATCCTGCACCTTGTTCGCAGTGAGGCAGCTAATCACGTGGCCGAGACACCTAAAGAAGTGACTCAAGAGTGCCTGTTCGCTGCACGCTTGGAAATTCTGAACATGCACATGGCTCCAGAAGTTGAGGAATACATAATCCAATTGATCATGGCGACACGAACACCCGAGAATTACGGTGAGGACCTTGCGTCTTGGCTGGAATACGGCGCCAGCCCTCGCGGCACGATCTCTCTAGATCGCTGCGCACGGGCACACGCCTGGATTCAGGGCAGAGACTTTGTCAGCCCGGACGATGTGCAGGAAGTCCTTTTCGATTGCCTACGTCATCGCATCCTATTGAGCTTCGAAGCGGAGGCCAGTGGCATCACCCCAGATAAAGTGCTTGAGACTATTCGCGAACGCGTGCCTTCAGCCTAGCAAGCGCCAAGGCTAATCATGTCAGCGAAGCTTAACAGCGACCCACATTTCGCCCGCTACCAGAGTACTGGGGCGGTCATCAGCTTGGAAGAGTTGTTGATTCAGCGCCATGCTGCCAAGAATCTCGATTACTTAGCCCATTCCCGCTCCATCGCCGGTATTTCGGGGCTGCATCTATCCAAAATGCGCGGCCGCGGACTCGACTTCGAAGAGTTCAGGCCTTACCAAGCAGGCGACGATATACGACTAATTGACTGGCGTGTCACCGCTCGAACAAACAAACCCTTTACCAAAGTCTTCCGAGAAGAGCGGGAACGACCAGTTATCATCGCGGTCGATCAGACTCACAACATGTTTTTTGGTAGCCAAGTTGCCTTCAAGTCGGTTCTAGCAGCTCAGGCTGCCGCACTTTTGTGCTGGCTTGCCATAGATAATGGCGATCGAGTCGGCGGATTGGTGTTTTCCGATTGGGACTCGTCCTTGGTTCGGCCCAAGCGCAGCCGCAGATCCGCGCTGCATTTACTGAATCAGGTCTATAAATATAATCAGGACCTGCAGCACGTTAAGAATCCTGAGACCCACCGGGAGCCAGAAGAAGGCTTTAAGCCCGGCCTGGCTCACGCTCTCGGGCAGATACGGCGTATCACCAAACCCGGCAGTACACTGTATGTAATCTCCGATTTCATGACACTGGATGCGAAGGCATTGCAGTATCTAAATCAGCTATCGCAGCACAATAACGTGGTCTGCTGCATGGTATATGACGCCTTAGAGGAATCTTTACCTGTACCTGGCATCTACAGCATCACCGACGGATCCAGCAAAGGCGCTCTCAATACCCATAGCAACAAGGCGCGTAATCGCTACAAAGAACAGTTTCAGCAACGTATGCAAGGCATCGAATCGGAATTAGACAAGTTGAGGATTCAACTCATTAAAATGCGGACCAATCAATTGGTCGTGGAGCAGATACGCCAATGGATAGCGAAGAGCTCTTAGCTCAACTAGCCGACATTCACCTCCCTGAACCGGTAAGCTACTGGCCGCCGGCTATTGGCTGGTGGATTCTCACCGCTATCGCCCTCGTTCTGCTGGTTATCTTGGTTCGGAAATTCGCCAGCAGAGCGCGCCAGCAGAAAATCTGCCGATACGCGCTGGCCGAACTGCAGCGCTGCTATGGCAGCTATTGCCAAGCAGACTCCGCTAACATTGATCAAAGCAAGCTAGACTACGTCAATCAATTCAATACCGTGGTTCGCCGAGTAGCGCTGGTGCACTACCCACAGGCCAATGCAGCCAGCCTAGACGGAGCCTCATGGGTTGATTTTATCCGTCAAAAAGGGGAATCTTCCTTGATGACTGACGACATGGCTACAGCCTTGCAATACGGGCGTTTTCAGACCAAATGCGACGTAGATGTGGATGCCATGCAGAGCTTCGGTCAACAATGGATCGAGAGTCTATATAAAGGTGACAAGAAGTCTAACGACGACTCCAGTGACGAAACTGCCTCGGCTGCGCAAGGATTAAGCTCAGATGCTTGAATTTACTTGGCCCTACTGTGTTCCTGGCCCTGCCACTGCCGCTAATTATTTATAAGCTGTTTGCCCGCGCGCCACGTCAGGATGCGGCGTTGTATGTGCCCTTTCTTCAGCGCTCTCAGCCGTTTGCAGTCAGACAACGAGAACATGACCTCCGGCAGATTGTTAAACCTAATCTGCTGCACAGCAATTTGGTTGCTCGTGGTGATTGCCTCCAGCCGCCCACAGTGGCTAGGCGAACCGGTGCAGTTGCCATCCACCGGTCGCGACCTGATGCTATCGGTCGACATCTCCGGCAGCATGGAAGCACAAGACATGGTCGTAGGCAATCGACAGGCCTCACGTATCGACGTAGTGAAAGCCGTTGTAGGTGACTTTGTAGAGCGCCGCGAAGGCGACCGCCTCGGTCTAATCCTATTCGCCGCCCATGCCTATATTCAGGCGCCTCTGACCTTTGATCGGCAAACAGTAGGTACGCTATTGGCCGAAGCCGAGATCGGCATCATCGAAGAATCGGCAACCGCCATAGGCGATGCTATCGGCCTAGGTGTAATCCATCTGCGCACGAGACCCGAGAACAGTCGTGTGCTGGTGCTACTTACCGATGGCGTAAACAATGCCGGCGCCGTTTCGCCAGAACAGGCAGGCCAACTCGCGCAGACAGAAAACATCAAAATTTATACGATCGGCATAGGTGCAGATCAGGTCGTTCAGCGCACATTCTTTGGTGCGCGAGCGATCAACCCATCAGCAGAATTGGACGAAGCTGTCCTCACACAGATTGCAGAATCCACTGGAGGGCGTTACTTCAGAGCTAGAGACGTGAATGACCTTGTAGATATTTACGAGGAACTAGACCTACTCGAGACCATCGAGCAAGACGAGCAGACCTATAGGCCCACTAGAGTTCTATTTTACTGGCCCCTCGGTGCAGCGGTGATAATCAGTTTCCTGCTCGCCTTATTCTCGATTCCGTGGATGTCACTCGCTGGAAAGGCAAGACTAGCCGATAGCGATGATAGATGAAATTGAAACAGCCAAAGGAAGCAAAGCCTGATGGAGATACTTATACCCGTCAGCTTGATCGATAATTTTCATTTCCTAAGACCAATATGGCTACTGGCACTGATTCCTGTGCTGCTATTCTTCGTCGCAATGTGGCGCGTGAATTCAGTCGTAACAGCTTGGGACAAGGCTATCGACAAGAACCTGCTGCCCTATCTTCTAGACCGCAGTAAGAACGCATCACAGCGAACGCCGCTAATCTTGTTATTTGCCGCCTGGGCTCTATCCATTCTCGCGCTGGCCGGACCGGTGTGGGAGCAATTGCCACAACCAGTGCAGAAAAAAGAAGATGCTCTAGTTATCGTTTTTGACCTTTCGCTATCTATGTTCGCGCCAGATCATTCACCGAATAGGCTCGATCTAGCGAAGCGTAAGCTGCGGGACATCCTCGCTCTGCGCGAAGAAGGTCAAACCGCCCTCGTCGTCTATGCTGGCGACGCACATACCGTGACACCACTAACCGATGACGTGGTCACGATTGAAGCGCTGGTCCCCTCGCTAAGCCCTAATATCATGCCGCTTTTTGGTAGCAAGCCAGTTGAGGCGATCGAACTTGCCATTGGGCTACTTGACGGAACTGACGCTAGCCGCGGCAAGGTCCTGTTAATGACAGACGGCATCAGCGGCTTCGATGAAGAACTACTAATCACAGAACAATTCGCCGACAACGACTATGAACTTTTGATCATGGGCATTGGCACCGAGGAAGGCGCTCCAATTCGCACTAATGACGGCAACTTCCTAACAGATGAAGCAGGGGCATTGATCATCCCTACTCTGAACAAAAACGTTTTACAGTCACTTGCCAATCGCGTCAGCGGACGCTACCACGATATACAGCTTGCCGATTCTGACCTGGCCTACCTGCTTTCGGACTTCGAACTATTAGATGACGATCAAATGTCGGATGTCGAAGAAGAATTTGATGTCTGGTACGAGTTCGGCCCTTGGTTATTGCTGTTGGTTCTACCGATCGCTGCCATGAGCTTCCGCCGCGGCTGGTTATTCAGCCTCGTTCTAATTACCGGATCCGGCATGATGCTACCAAGCCAGCAGGCTCAAGCGCTCGAATGGAAAGACCTTTGGATGACAAAGGATCAACAGGCCGCTGAAGCCTTCGCGAGCGAAGAACACTCTACCGCCGCACTGCTATTCGAAGCGACCGACTGGGCCGGAGCCGCTAACTACAAGGCTGCTAATTACGAGGCCGCCGTAGCGTCCTTCAGTGCCATCGATACTGTCGATGGGCACTACAATCGAGGCAATGCCCTCGCCTTGTCCGGCAACTACGCCGAGTCTATAGCTGCCTACGACATGGCGCTCAGCTTAGAACTTGGCCACGCCGATTCTCTTCAGAACAAGGCAATCGTCGAGCAATTGTTAGAGCAAGAAGAAGCTGAGAACGGCGAGAACCAAGAAGGCGAAGACCAGGAAAACGAGTCAGAACAAAATTCCGAGAACGAGTCAGATCAGGACTCCGAAAGCAGTGAGCAGCAAGATCAGGAGAGCCAAGAAGGCAATCAGGATCAGCAAGATCAAGAACAGCAGAATCAACCACCGGAGGAGCAAGAAGGCTCCGAGTCGAATAGCGAGCAGAATACGCCCAGCGAAACGACCAATGAAGAATTCGAAGAGCAGCAATCTCTTGAACAGTGGCTAAGGCGCATCGAAGACGACCCGGGCGAACTGCTGCGCCGCAAGTTCAGATACCAATACCGACAGCGTCAGTTAAATGGCACGGCGAATAGTTTGCAAAATGGAGGACAGATCTGGTGAGAATTAAGTCACGACTGGCATTCATATTTATCTGCTTCGGCCTAACACTATTCTCAACTGCACAGGCTCAAGAGGTTGAGATATCTCTAGATCGCAACGAGATCGCACGCGGCGAGACAGTAACGCTTACTATACGTATCTACGACCAGCGCCAAGGCATGCAATTAGACCTGACTCCTCTAACAAGCCAGTTCGATGTGCTAGGCACTAGAACCTCTAGCCAGATAAGGAGCGTCAATGGCGCAGTTGAAGCATGGACAGACTACATAGTCACGCTATTCCCTCTCGAAGAAGGCGAATTAGTAATTCCTGAGCTAGACATCAATGGAACGGCGACAGCGCCAATACAAGTCACCGTGACTAATGAGGGGCCTCGCTCGAACCAATCAAACGAAGAGTTATACCTAGAAATAGAGACAAACAAAGAATCAGTCTACGTCCAGGAGCAGCTGTTATTTACAGTTCGCCTCTACTACACGATCAATGGCATTAGAAACCCTCAATTCACCGAACTCGAGATGGAAGACTCCGTCATCCAACTGATCGGCTCTCCCAATCAATATGAGAAACTCATCGATGGAGAACGCTACGGTGTCTACGAGAAGCGCTATGTCATCTTTCCACAGCGTAGCGGTCCCTTAGAGGTTCCTGACATACTGTTTCGCGGAGAGGTGACAGACGGGTCTAGTAACTTTGTGTTTAGAAACCTCAACACCCGTCGCGTTACCGCCTTCATCGAAGGCATAACAATTGATGTGTTGGAACGCCCAGTTTCCATGCAAGACAACGCCTTCTGGCTACCGGTATCAAGCCTCACGCTAGAGGAAAGCTGGAGCACAGACATCAACAACCTAAAAGTTGGCGACAGCGTCGTACGCACAATGACCATGACCGCAGACGGTCTGGACGGCGCTGTACTACCACCATTTAGCCACACAGAGATTGAAGGCTTAAACCTATACCCTGACCCCGCGGAGATCGAACGCACCTTTGTAGAAGGTGCGATCGTTGGCACCCGGATAGAAACCACTACCATGGTAGCTACCGAAAGCGGCAACGTTGAAATTCCGGAGATATCAATCCCTTGGTGGAACATAAACACCAACCAGCTTGAAGCAACTATCATTCCCGCAACCAGGGTGGTAATTGCAACTGTCACCGGCGAGATACCCGCCGAACAGACCGTGGCCAGCTCTGAGAATCTAGAGGAGCTACTATCTCAGCTACCGATAGTGGATCAGGACATGATAGATGAACAGGCAGAGGCAGAATTTATCGAAGTTGAGGCTGCATGGCTTAACTATACGATCGCCGCAGCATTCATCATCGTGATGCTTAGCATTTACAAACTCGTAATCGCGGACAACAAGCGTGAGATTAGAGAATACCTGCAACGACTAGTGGCGCAGATTGCAGCTAACTACAGCCCAGACAACAACGAACGCATAGCCTACAAACAACTCGTCCGTGCGTGCAGTCGCAATGACCTCACAGCAATACGACAGAAGCTCATAACATGGTGTGATCACCACATCGATAGCCGCTTAGTAATCAGCATGGAAGACATCCTGCAGCAGAGTGAATCTCCTGCCCTGCACGAACACGCACGCAATATTCAAACTGCTCTATTCCAAATTAATGACAACCAAGCGAGCAGCAGCACATTCGATGCCAAAGACTTACTACTGCTCATCTCGCAGCTAAGAAAAAGCAAACTACGCACACAAAAGAAACAGCAGCAAGAAGAACAATATTCCCTACCACCGCTTTACAAAACTTAACACAAAGCGACTAGCGGTTTATCACCATGAGTAACTCTCGACTAGTTTACAGTTCCGAATCCTCCACCTGCCCAGGGTGTCACAAACCGCTGCGCAAGTGCAATTGCCGCCTCGTCCAAGATAAGGGCAACCCAAGGCAAATCGTCGATCCCTCAATCCGAATTAGCAGAGAATCGAAAGGCCGAAAAGGCAAAGGTGTCACCCTCATATCAGGCTTCGAAATGAACGAGGTAGACCTAAAGACCCTCGCAAAGAAATTAAAGGCTCTATGTGGCTCCGGCGGCACCGTCAAAAATGGTGTGATCGAGGTTCAGGGCGACCATCGCGATCAGATTAAACAGGAATTGGAAAAACAGTTTAAGAACGTCAAGTTGGCAGGCGGCTAACGCCCCACTTTAAGATAAGGAAGGATGCTGCAGATATTGGGTATCTAATGAATTGCTATGCCTCCGATCCCACGGGCAGAGGCAGCCCTTTTACCCCAGAAATTACTTCTCTATTACCAACTGAGCTGAGTAAAATCTCGCACGCATGCAGCATCATATGCTATGTTTTCAGGAAACCTGCTGGATTAATTAATTGTTTTGAAGCATTTTCCACTTTTCAATGTAAGCCAATCGTTAATGTGCACGACATTGTAGTCGTAGAAGAATTTCGCGACCAAGGCATTAGCCATCTTTTGTTACATGAAGTTCAAAATATGGCTTTAGAGAAAAAGCGCTGTAAGATTACGCTAGAGCGTTCTCGAGTGGAATATCCCAGCTAAGAGCTCGTATATCAAGTTTGGATTTAAGGATTATGAACTCGACCCTACTTTTGGGAAAGCAATGTTTTGGGAAAAAAAGTTGTAATACATAACCTGCTAGAAAGGACGCCATGGGTTTCATAACGCTAACAACCGGCACTAAGAACATCTGCAAAGAATTAAAAATCAGAAAAATACTGGGAAGAGATCATGTCAATTAAAGAACCGGAAATGAATCGCAGAGGCTTTATTGCTGCTGGAGCTGGCGCAGTGGCGTTCGCTACTATAGCCCGCTCGGCTAGTGCGGCGGAGCTAACAACTGACGAGCAGGCTAACGTTCAGCTCGTCAATGAGTTTTGCGCAGCCTGGCCCAGCCATGATCTCGACAACATTATGAGCTTTTTTGCTGACGACGGCGCATACCGTATGACGGAAACGACCGAACTGGCTGATGGCCGTGACGCCGTATCAGCCCGTATCCAGACCATCATTAACAACGTCGATCAATTCGAGGTGCTAGATACCTTTGCGCGAGGACCGATGGTAATTAATGAGCGAATAGATTATTTCTCGGATTTCACAATCAAGACCTGGCACGGCGTTGGAGTGTTCTTTATCAGAGATGGAAAGATCGTAGATTGGTATGACTACACAATAAAGATGGAACCGGCATGATGGGCCAATAAAACCAAAAAGGAAATCCAGCAGAATTTACCCTACCCGCGTCAGTCCAGCTAGCAAGGAGTCGCTGGTCTTTACCTCCGCCGACTGGTGACAAAATGCGACTACCTCTTCAAGGCAGAGTCACTGATTAATTACTTCGAATTTGCCTCGCTCTGTGTTCATTTCCAGCAAAGCGCCTCACTTCTAACCATGTTTTCAGCATTCGTCCTACTCTATCTCGAGCTTCACAGTGCCGGTCTAACTGAAAACCGAATTAGTCTCTAGCTTGTGCGTTGGCCTTCTTACTCGACTTCTTTGCCTTCGCCGCATCGTTACGTAGATTTTCAATACGCTTAAGATATATCTCATCAACATCGCCGGTAACGTATTCGCCATTGAACACCGAGCACTCGTATTGTTTGATGCTAGGATTGCCTTCCAAGGCTGTAGAGATCAGATCTTCCAGATCCTGATAGATTAGCCAGTCTGCCCCGATTGCCTCTTCGATTTCTTTTTCGGTCTTACCTGAGGCGATAAGCTCATCCGCTGCCGGCATGTCGATGCCATAGACATTGGGATAGCGAATAGCTGGAGCTGCAGAGGCGAAATAGACTTTAGCGGCACCCGCATCGCGCGCCATCTGAATGATTTGCTTACAGGTAGTACCGCGAACGATCGAGTCATCGACTAGCAATACGTTCTTGCCCTTGAACTCGAGATCGATGGCATTCAATTTCTGGCGCACACTCTTCTTGCGCTGACTTTGCCCTGGCATGATAAACGTACGACCGATATAACGATTCTTCACGAAACCTTCACGAAATTTCAATCCAAGACGATTCGCCAATTCCAGAGCCGCTGTCCTAGCCGTGTCGGGCACTGGAATTATTACGTCGATATCGTGCGCAGGTCTGATTCGTTCGATTTTGTCCGCGAGACGATCGCCCATGCGCATGCGCGCCTTATAGACCGATATGCCATCCATTAAAGAATCCGGACGTGCGAAATAGACATGTTCAAATATGCACGGTGTATGCACGCCAGGCTCGGTGCACAGCTGAGTATGTAACCCGCCGTCAGTATCTATGTAGACCGCCTCACCAGGAGCAACATCGCGCTCTAGTGTAAATCCCTGCGAATCAAGCGCCACGCTTTCAGAGGCGATCATGTATTCCTTTTTACCCATCTCTGATTCCCGGCTACCGAAAACTAGCGGGCGTATACCATTTCTGTCCCTAAAACCGACTATGCCATAGCCAGACAACATGACGATCGCAACAAAGCCCCCGCGACAGCGATTATGGACACCGGCAACCGCTGCGAATACATCTTCGGGCAGCGGCTTCATCTTATTGCGACGCTGCAATTCATGGGCGAATACATTCAGCAATACTTCCGAATCAGAATCAGTATTGATATGACGAAGGTCTTCCTTGAAAAGGTCGCGGCTGAGTTCTTTGCTGTTTGTTAGATTGCCGTTGTGAGCGAGGCAGAGGCCATAGGGTGAATTAACATAGAACGGTTGTGCGAGTGCTGGGCTGGAGCCGCCGGCGGTAGGATAGCGCACATGACCAACACCCATATTGCCAGTCAGCCTGCGCATATGTCGGGTGCGGAACACGTCCTTTACCAGGCCGTTATTTTTGCGGAGATTTAGCTTGCCATTATCGCTAGTCATGATGCCCGCCGCATCCTGACCTCGGTGTTGCAGCACGGTTAATGTGTCATATAGACAGACACCTGCATCTTTACTAACAACCACACCTACCAATCCACACATAGTGCGCCCCACGATTAACAGTAATTAAGGCGTCGGACTGACGCTATTCATATCCCCAATGAAAACCTGCGACTTCTCAATTAAGTCCATCCCATAAGGGACCAACTGTGATTGCTGCCACAACTCGGTTTCTGAAACAAACATGCTAGCAATAAACATAATCACCAACACGATTATCACACCTCTAGCCACACCAAAGCCGGCTCCTAGTAAACGGTCGGCCAACTTCAATCCTGTGACGCTAAGCAATTTCGACATAAGGGAATTCAGAAACGTTCCGAACATCATCACAATGAAAAAAAGTATCGCAAACGCACTAACGTAACGAATGCCGTCGTTCTCTATCATGCCCGTCATCCAACCAGCGAGGGGCTCACTGTATACTCTGGACACCAGCAAAGCTGCAATCCAGGTCAACAATGAAAGTACTTCCTTGATCAGTCCCCGCCACAGACCAAATGCCGATGAGAGCACGGTGATTATCAGAATGACTATATCGACTTGATTGAATGCCATTTGCTAACCAGTAACCCGTTATAGGCTCTCGAGTTCGTAACGAACTACCAGACCTGCCAAACTAAATTCCTCTTGCAGCTTTTGTTGATATTCGTTTACCTGCCCCCGATCCAACCAAGGACCGACAAATACTCCAGTAAGAGCCTCCTGAGAGCTTCGCATTACGCGGCTATAGGCTTTGTAGCCAGCGTCCTGCAACCTGGTCACTAGATTGCTGGCGTTCTCGCTATCTGAAAAAGATCCGAGGCGAACGACCCAACCCTGTGGCAGACCTGCATCGCTAAGCTGCGGTACTTCGCGACTAAAAATGGGGGCGGATTCGGTGATTTCAAAATCGCTAACAGGTTCCGCAGTAGCTATGGCAACGCTAGGGTCCTCGACAAGCTCGGTGACTTCTTCTATGAGAGATACCGTCGCGGCAACTTCTGGACCTATTTGCTCAACATTGCCAATGATAACCGGACGCGACTGAGTAGGCTCGGGAAGGATAGAAATAATGGGAGTTTCTGGAATACGGCTGCTGACAGGAACTTGATAGCTTCCTTCACCATCAAAAATGATGGGCAGAAATATTAAGGCTAGAGCGAGTAGCACGACAGTACCGACAATTCGTTGTTTGGCGCCCTGATTCAAGCCGTGTACCTCAATAGTAATAAGATCGCTTGTTTCCTGCTAAAACTAGCTCTTCAAGCCGGTTCAGTGAGCCCATGAACTGCTGCGACGGTAAAGAATGAGCCCGTCACGAGAACAGTATCCTCAGCTTCGGTTTGGTCGCAGGCAGCCCTGTAGGCCGATTTGACGCTATCGAATTGGTAAATATGCCCCTGATCGGACGCGATTCCCATGATTTTCATGGTTTGTGCCACTTCATCTGCAGCCATAGTGCGCCCCTCATCGACCTGCGCAATATACCAGATGTCTACGCAGTATTCTAAGGCTGTGATCATTCCGATCACATCTTTATCTGACATCACCGCGAGCACCGCAGCAATACGGCCAGCCCCCTGATTCTGAGATGTGTAGCTGTGCAAACTAATGGAGAGCTGCCGCATGGCATCGGGGTTATGCGCCACATCGAGGATTATCGCGCGGCCATTGCCCAAATCCCGACGCTTATCGAAGCGACCGGCTAGTCCGAGCCCGCTCAACGCAGCGGCGACGGGCTCAACTCCAAGACTTAAGGGCAATAGCTTCAGCGCCTGTAAGCTGGCTGTCACATTGCCCAGCATGAGACTGGGAATGGGTAGATTAGGCCAATTTACGGCCACGGCCTCTCTATCATGCCCCCTCCATCTCCAGGTGCCATTTGAAGCGTCCTGGTCGGCATGAAAATCATGACCACTCACTAGCAGAGGTGAATCGAGCTCCTTTGCTCTGCGGATAATCGCGTTAGGCGGGTGTTCGCCACCAAATACAGTAGGGCTATTACGCCTCATGATGCCGGCCTTCTCGGCGGCTATAGATTCGATGTCGTTACCTAGCCAATCCGTATGATCGATGCCTATGCTGCTAATCACAGCGACATCAGCGTCGACGATGTTCACCGCGTCGAGACGCCCACCCAGACCAACCTCTAACAAGGCTACGTCGACATTGCTTTTACGCATAAGGTAAAGGCCTGCCAGTGTGGCGAATTCGAAATAACTCAGGGTTTCGTTTTTTCTCGCCTCATCGATCGCCTCGAATGCGGCAATCAGCGGCTCATCGGAGACGTTGCTAGCATCAATGCGAATACGCTCGTTGAAGGCATGAATATGCGGCGAGGTATAGCAGCCAGTCTTAAACCCAGCCTGCTGCAGGATGGCCTCCATCGTCGCCACGCAGGAGCCCTTGCCATTGGTGCCAGCAACAGTGACGACTAGCGGTGCGGGCTTGCCTAAGCCTAGATTAGCTGCAACTCTTTGAGTGCGGCCAAGGCCGAGTTCGATCTCGCGTGGATGCACGCTAGAAATATATTGCAACCAGCTCTCGAGAGAACTACCTTTGGCGGGCATTGCTTTAGCTCTATAGGATTAAGAGGCGGAGTGTCTGAAATGAAGGAATTTTTCGAGCATCGACGCAATCTTGCCACGTAGATCCTTGCGATGAACGATCATATCGATAGCTCCATTTTCAAGCAAGAATTCGCTGCGCTGAAAACCTTCGGGTAGCTTTACTCGCACCGTCTGCCTGATAACATCGGGACCGGTAAAGCCAACCAGCGCGTTTGGTTCGGCAATATTCACATCACCGAGCATCGCTAGGCTTGCCGATACACCGCCATAGACTGGATCAACAAGAACCGAGATATAAGGCAGGGAATTCCTCTTCAATTTTTCCAAGGCGGCTGACGTCTTCGGCATCTGCATGAGCGAGATAAGCGCTTCCTGCATGCGTGCTCCACCACTGGTGGAGAAACACACGAGTGGCAACTTCTCTTCTATGCAAGTGTTGACCGCCTGTGTGAATTTTTCACCGACCACTGCACCCATCGAGCCGCCGATAAAACTGAACTCGAAGGCAGCAGCTATAACAGGAATATCATTGACCTTGCCTTTGACGACGATAAGAGCATCTTTCTCGCCAGTGCTCTTCTGTGCCGCGCTAATCCTATCTTTGTACTTCTTGCGATCCTTGAATTTCAGCAGATCAACTGGCTCCATACCGACATTCAGCTCGATCTGATCGCCAGCATCCAGAAACAGCTCGATACGACGCCTAGCAGTGATGCGCAGATGGTGTTCACACTTGGGACAGACATCGAAGTTTTCGCTGAGCGATTTTTTGTAGAGCATCGCATCGCAGCGTGGACATTGTTCCAGGTACCCTCTGGCACAGCCGATTTTTTCGCGTCCTTAGGAGCGATTGCTATCGAGGGTAAAATTTTATCTATCCAGCTCATTCTTCAATCCATCTAGGCAGTTAAGTAAAGATATTACACTAGTTTATCTAAGGCTTCTCTAGCTTCAGTGATCACTTTTATGGTGTCACTCAGCTGCTGCTCATCATGTTCCACTTGATCGGCCAGTAGAGCAATTTTTTCAACAACAGCGCTGCCTATAATTACACCATCTGCCAATTTACCCATGGCTGCAGCGCTCTGCGCATCCTTAATGCCGAAACCTATAACGATCGGTAACGCGGTCATCCCACGCAGCTTATTGATGTTCGCCGTTACCGAGTCGAAGTCAATCAATGCGGCTCCCGTAACGCCTTTCAATGACACATAGTAAAGATAGCCGCTACAGTGTTCAGTGATACTCGCCACCCGCTCTTCTCGCGTCGTTGGCGCCACTAGGAAAATCGTGTCTACCTGATTGGCGCGCATCACTGAATTTAGTTCAGCGGCCTCCATAGGCGGCAGATCGACGGTCAACACACCATCAACGCCAGAGGAACTAGCAGCCTGCGCAAAAATTTTATAGCCCATGGCCTCGATCGGGTTCAGATAACCCATTAGCACGATGCCCGTATCTGCATCGGTCTCTCTAAACTGCGCCACCAACTCTAACACCTGATTCAGGGTGGTTCCCTTCGCTAGAGCGCGTTCAACGCTGCGCTGAATAACCGGCCCGTCCGATGAGGGATCGCTAAACGGTATACCAAGCTCAATGATGTCGGCGCCCTGCTCGACCAGCTTGTGCATTAACGCAGCTGTTGTTTGCAGATTCGGATCGCCTGCAACCAGAGTAAGGAATTAGCAGCTTCCTATTTGCTGTTGCCGCCTTGAGGGCTATTTTATTTATTCTACTCATGCCTTTCCTGAAAATTTTTAACTAAAGATGGTGTTAGTTGTATTTCTCTTCCCTTGTCGCGCGAAGAACAATCCTTTAAAGCTCAATACCTTCGATCTTCGCAACAGTTTCTATATCCTTGTCACCGCGTCCAGACAGATTGATAACAATGTTTTTGTCACGCGGCAGAGTCGCCGCAAGCTTCATCGCATAGGCAACCGCGTGGCTGGATTCCAAAGCTGGAATAATACCTTCCAGTCGTGTGAGCTGATGAAACGCCTTCATGGCCTCTTCATCAGTTGCATCCACATAGTTAACTCTTTTCTTATCCTTCAGCCAGGAATGTTCGGGGCCAACGCCAGGATAATCCAAACCGGCAGAGATCGAATGCGTTTCTAGGACCTGCCCTGCCTCATCCGACATTAGATAGGTTCTATTGCCGTGCAATACGCCCGGCGCACAACCCGCACTCAAAGGAGCGGCATGTTTACCGGTAGCCAAGCCGTAACCGCCAGCTTCGACACCGTACATCGCGACGGATTCATCTTTAAGAAATGGATGAAATAAGCCGATGGCATTGGAACCCCCACCTACACATGCAACCAGGGCATCAGGAAGCCTTGCCAATCTGCTCAAGTGATTGTTCGCGCGCCTCTCGCCCGATAACGCATTGAAAATCGCGCACTATTTTGGGATAGGGATGCGGGCCGGCAACGGTGCCGATTATATAATAAGTGTTATCAACATTCGTGGCCCAGTCGCGCAGGGCTTCGTTCATAGCATCTTTTAAAGTTCGCGAACCCGACTCAACAGAAATCACGTTCGCACCCAGCAGCTTCATGCGATAGACATTCGGCGCCTGCCTGATAATGTCTTCAGCACCCATGTAGACATGACATTCCAAGCCCAGTTTAGCTGCAACGGTGGCACTGGCCACCCCATGCTGCCCTGCTCCTGTTTCCGCAATTATTCGCGTCTTGCCCATGTGCTTAGCAAGGAGTGCCTGGCCAATCGTATTATTAACCTTATGCGCGCCGGTATGATTTAAGTCTTCACGTTTCAGATAAATCTTCGCGCCACCGGCGGAATCAGTTAGACGCTCGGCAAAATACAGAGGCGAGGGTCTACCCACATAATGTTTTAACTCAGAGTCATACTCCGCCCAGAAACTTTCATCCGCCGATAATTTCTCATACACTTGCGCCAGCTCTTCGACAGCCGCGATCAACGTTTCCCCAACGAACACACCGCCATAGGGACCAAAATGTCCTGATGCGTCAGGCCCATCAAATACAGCTGTGTCAACTACAGCAGCAGACTCTTCAAGCTTAGCCACTTGCTCTTACTCCTTGAATAAATAATTGCATCATTTTTAGATCTTTAATTCCTTTGCTCGCCTCGACGCCGCTACTTACATCGACGCCGAAGGGCTGCACTATCTCGATTGCCTCTCTTACATTGGCAGGTCCAAGTCCACCGGCAAGAACTAGACGCGACCGCTGCTTCTGCGTTAACTCAACCACTCTGCCCCAATCGAATGTCTTACCCGTACCACCAAGCATTATTGGGTCAAAACTATCCAGCAGCATGTATTGAGCGGATTCGTATTTGGCAAATTCAGATTTCAGGTCGCTATCCGCCTTTACTGCTACGACCTTCATATACGGCGTTTCGAACTGTTCACAGAATTCAGCGGACTCACTACCGTGAAACTGCAGTAGGTCGACCGCTCCTGTCCCTAGTACTTGTCTTACCAACTCCGGCGTGGGATTGACGAACAATGCCACTACGGACACCCTCCGGGGCAGGCCCTCTACCAAATTTGCCACATCAGCCACCGATATAGCACGGGGACTTTGTGGATAGAAATTCAGGCCGATAGCGTCCGCCCCAAGATCGGCCGCTGCTAAGGCGTCCTGCGCTCGCGTTATACCGCAAATTTTAGTCCAAGTTTTCTGCAAGGTGAGTCTAGAGGCTGGTGAAAGAAGCGTATTCTAGCAAATCAACAGATTCCCGACTATCAAGGAGAGCAAAAACTTTCTCTACGTCCTAGCTGGCACTTCAGATTGCTAACAGCAGGTCTGGCTGCGAAATTTCGCTGGGCAAGGCGCAACTCTGAGGATACTCAACTCCAACTAGATAGAGGCCGTCCGGCAGAGCCGTAGGAGCTGCCAGCGACCTATCCTGCAGCGACAGTAACTCGCCGATCCAAGCTGGGTCTTTATCGCCTGAGCCTACTTGCAGCAAGGATCCCATCATATTGCGGACCATGTGCTGCAGGAATGCATTCGCCTTAACATCGAAGATGAGAAAGCCGCCTCGGCGATATACATTGGCATGCATAACATTGCGCATCGCCGTCTTTGATTGACAGCCGGCAGCACGAAAGGAGGTAAAATCCTGTTCTCCAAGAAAGTGTTGCGCTGCCGCATGCATCGAGACTTCATCCAACTCACGGCGAAAATAACTCGCTCTGCGATGCAACATTGCAGATTGCGTGTCACGCCGGTACATCAGATACATATAGCGCCTGGACAACGCGCTAAAACGAGCATGGAAATCATCTTCCTGCGCCCGTGACCACACAACCCGAATAGTTCTTGGTAGCATGCTGTTTACGCCCTGCGTCCAAGCTTTGGCGCCTCTGTCAATTTCAGTATCAAAGTGAACTACTTGGCACGTAGCATGAACACCGGCATCTGTTCTGCCGGCACAACTCACCACTACGTCTCTATCGGCAACTTTACTTATCGCGGTTTCAAGATATTGCTGGACGGTTTCTTGCTGCGGGAATTTTTGTTTCTGCCAGCCGGAATACGTAGAACCATCGTATTCGATGCCCAGCGCTATGCGGTGACTATTCGGAGTGGCTTGTTCGGGAGTTGGCACGGATCAGGTCGACGCAGGTTTGTGCAAGCAAGCACAAGACAACTAGTCTGACTTGCCGTCGAGTGATCCAAGCAACTTGCTGGCTTCTCTCTGCCTGCTCGTCGGAGCCTTCCTTGATGACTTCCAGCAAGATTTCCGTAGCCCCCTCAATATCTCCCATCTTTTGATAGGCATAGGCGAGTTCTAACTTAGTCGCTGTTTCATCATCAACCGATCAGCATGACTGATCTTCTCTCTCACTATCATCTGAACAGCCTCTATCTCTCAACAGTCGTCATCGGATAAAAAACCTTCGCAGCATCGCGTCGCCGCCGTCGCCCCTAGCTCAATATCGAACTCATCTAGTCGATAGTCGACATCCTTCTTCGACTTCAGGCTCATTAACCTCGTCGTCATAATCGAAGGAGTCTAGATCTATACCTAAGTCATCTAGGAAAGATTTGGTTTCCGACTCGCTGTTTGCCGCCTCTTCTGCCTTTATTGCTTCATCGTTCTCACGCTGTTCAACTACTTCTGCTTCTAGAAAACTTTCGACTTCAGAAATCTTTGCCCTAACTTCTTCGTTGTCACCTTGCTCTTGAAGCGAGGTATTTAGCATGCTCAATGCGCGGCGATATTGCTGCTCGCCTATCAGCTGCTCAACAATCGCGATTACGTTTAGCTGTGGCGCTTCTTCAGTCGCACCCTCTTCTTCGGCAACTTCCTCTGAGCCTTCGGCTTCGTCTGATACACCAATGATGTCATCACGTTCGCTATCTAAGTCAGCTGGATCGTAGTCCTGGTATTCTGCAGCAGCCTCGTCTTTCTCTAGCATCGAAACCCTGCCCTGCGATCTCATCGAGATCGTGGTTGTCTGCCTTCGCTGCGCGATTTCTGCGCAGCATCAGCACGACTAGCAGCAAGATGACCAGAACAATACCGAAGAGTATGAATATGCTGTTGCCCGTTAATATGCGCATCACGTCATCAGCTAGAGCTGGACGGCGAGTCTACCGGCAAAGCGGCCTCTGCCGCGGCGGCATCCGCTATCGCCTGTTGCTCTGCTATTAGCTGCGCATCAGCAGCGGCAGCTAAGCGACTCTTGCAATTGCGCTAGCTGAATATCTTGCAGGCGAATAATTTCTTGTGCCGCAGCGATCTGAGCCTCGAGATCGGCCATGCGGGAATCTAATTCTTCGCGCTCTATTCTTGCGCGATCTGCTTCTTCAGAACGCTGCGCTAACTGTGTTTCTAATTCGGCAATACGCTGATCGAGAGTTTCGTTGTCGGCGTCTGCTAGTTCTGCGGCACCACTGTTTGTATCAATCGCGTCATCGGAACTCACTACGCTCAACTGACCTTGAGGCTGATCGTCTTGATCTGGTATTGCATTCGACGGTGCCGCCAGAGGCTGAACGTCAACTTCAGCGAATTCTTGATTCTGACGCGACTACCTCGTCAACCGCATCACGAGGATCGATCGACTGTATCTCTTCTAAAGTCGGAACACGTAAAACTTGACCACTGCGCAGTCTATTGATGTTGCCATCGGCGAAAGCTTCAGGATTCAGCTCCTGCAACGCCAACATGGTTTGCTGCATGGACACCACGGTGTTTGGCCTAACTTGTTGAGCAATGTCGGAAAGCGTGTCGCTGCCGTCTGTCTCAATAGTTTCTTGACTCGACAAGCTCAGGCTCCACAGACTCTTCGTACCTCGATAACTTCTGCTCTGCTTGATAGGCTCTACTTCCTCGACCACCAGCTCGCAGGTATGATTTCGGGCTGCAGGCTTGCAGCAGAACTTGTTGAGCTCGGCGCAGTCACACTAGACGCTGCCGATGACTCTACAGATGGCTGAGCATCTGTCGCTTGAGCGCCTGTAGGAGGCTTGCAGAATTGGGCTGATTGGCTGCCTAACCTCAGACGTAGATTGCTGGTCGTCGAACACAGGAAGATCCAAGAGGATCGTATGCTCGCTAAGCAATCGACCATTAGGCCAGCGCGTATCTAGGATAAAGCTTAAGTAAGGCTCGCGGACAATTTGCGAAGAAGTAAGAGTTACTACGTTGCCCTGAGCAGTAGACTCAACGCTGAAACGGATATTCGAAAGGAAGCCATCGCGGTTAATGTTGAAGCGTTCAAAATCAGCGCTTGAAGCCATAGATACACGAATATCTTGCAGGCGCGTATCGCCTAATTGAAGCAGTTCCACGCGCATACGCAGTGGCTGGTTTAGCGCGGACTCAACAGTAACAGTGCCTAGCCCTAAGGCGTACAGCTGTGTCGCCATACTGCAGAGCATCATGGTCAGAATGACGACGGTTTTACGCAGCATAGTCCCTTTGTCTCTAAGCAGGTGCTGGCGTTACTAACGTAAAGCAAAACCAGCTCCTTTTATGACTCTCTAAATCAGCATAATCAGCTTAGTGAACACTACTGTCGATATTGCGAAGTTATTAAGATTGTTTCTTCACTACAGCTTGCAAGTATTCATTATAAATAGCTTTTTATCAACTCTTCGGCTATCTGAACTGAGTTGAGAGCTGCTCCCTTTCGCACGTTGTCGGCAACCACCCAAAGGTTGATACCATTGGGAATTGAGATATCCTGCCGAATTCTGCCGACAAAAACTGCGTCGTGGCCCGCAGAATCATGGACTGCTGTAGGGTATCCACCGTCTTTTCGCTCATCTATCACAGTAACACCGGCAGCATTCGCCAATAGATCACGTACGTCCGCCTCGCTAATTGGCTTACTAGTCTCTATCTGTACCGCCTCGGAATGCCCGTAGAATACCGGCACGCGGACACAGGTCGCACTAACCTGAATGCTGTCATCTTCGAAAATCTTCTGTGTCTCCCAAACCATCTTCATCTCTTCCTTGGTATAGCCGTTCTCCATGAAGACATCGATCTGCGGCAGCGCGTTAAAAGCTATCTGCCGTGGATATACTTTGCACTGCGCCTCGCGACCATTCAAAAGTTCGCCGGTCTGCTTCGCTAACTCTTTGACAGCGCTATTGCCTGAACCGGAAACGGCTTGATAGGTAGAGACACAGATGCGCTTTATACCAACAGCATCATGAATCGGCTTCAGCGCCACTAGCATCTGGATCGTTGAGCAATTGGGGTTCGCGATGATGTTGCGGTTCGTGTATTGCGCTATTGCCTCAGGATTGACCTCGGGGATTACTAACGGAATATCGTCGTCATAGCGAAAATGCGAGGTGTTATCGATCACAACACATCCCGCATCGCCTGCTTTAGGGGCATATTCAGCTGAAACACTGCCGCCGGCGGAGAACAGGCCTATCTGGGCCTGACTAAAATCAAACTCGGCCAGGTTAGTCACCATAAGTGGCTTACCGTTGAACATCACCGTGTTACCCGCCGAGCGCTCACTGGCTAGGGCGAATATTTGATCTACTGGAAAATTGCGTTCCTCTAGGATGCTCAGCAAAGTTTCCCCTACCGCGCCAGTGGCTCCTACCACTGCTACATTGTAGTTAGTCATACGTTTCTCTCTAAACTCTTGAATTAAATAATATTTTCTTACATGGACGGCTGAGGAATACCTCGCTCCATTAGCTACCCGCCTGAATAAGGAGCCTAAGTAGTAGTCGCGCTGGTCGTAGTGAAATACCAAGGTGCAGAGTTGCGCCAGTTTTCTTCGAAGCTGCGTATGGTTTCTGACTCTTCAAGGGTAAGCCCGATATCGTCCAGACCATTCAGCAAACAGTTCTTACGAAACGCATCCACAGAGAATTCAATTTTGGAGCCATCGGGCTTGAATATGGCTTGTTGCTCTAGATCCACCTCTAACTCGTAGCCCTCATTCGCCTCAACCTCAGTGAAAAGCCCTGAAATAATTGCTTTATCGAGGACGATAGGAAGCAAGCCGTTCTTGAAGCAGTTATTAAAGAAGATGTCGGCGTAGCTAGGCGCTAAGATCGCGCGAAAACCGTAGTCTTCCAGCGCCCAGGGAGCATGTTCGCGACTTGAACCACAGCCGAAGTTATCCTTAGCGAGCAGAACTTTGGCGCCCTTATAGCGCGGCTGATTGAGCACAAAGTCCGGATTTATTGGCCTGAGGCTATTGTCTGTGTCCGGCAATCCCTTATCAAGATAGCGGTGCTCATCGAATAGGTTTACACCAAAGCCAGTCCGCTTGATGGATTTCAGGAACTGCTTAGGAATGATGAAATCCGTATCTACGTTAGCACGATCCAGTGGCAACACCACACCTTTCTCTACTATAAATTTGTTCATTTTTATCTCTTAACTTTCTGTTTTAAAAGGCTTTAACCTAATTCTCTAACATCGACGAAGTGGCCTGCTATAGCAGCAGCGGCCGCCATTGCTGGGCTAACGAGGTGTGTACGCCCGCCGAACCCTTGCCGCCCTTCGAAATTACGATTCGAGGTGGATGCACAGTGCTTCCCCTCGCCTAACTGGTCTGCATTCATCGCCAGACACATTGAACAGCCTGGCTCACGCCACTCCAGCCCTGCCTCGATGAATATCTTATCCAAGCCCTCAGCTTCTGCTTGCCTCTTAACTAGACCAGAGCCGGGCACGACCATAGCTACCTCGACGCTGCTAGCGACTTTCTTGCCTTTTACTACATCTGCCGCTGCGCGCAGGTCTTCGATTCGCGAATTCGTGCATGAACCGATGAATATGCAGTCCAGCTTGATGTCCTTGATCGCAGTTCCACCTTGTAGGCCCATATATTCTAAGGCCTGCTGAATATTTCCGCGCTTAGTCGCAGTCTAGCTCCTGCGCCGGATCAGGCACGTTACCGCTAATTGGAGCCACCATCTCTGGTGAAGTACCCCAAGTAACCTGTGGCTCGATGTCTTCAGCCTCTAATACGACGACCTCGTCAAATGCGGCGTCGGCATCACTCACCAAGCCGCGCCAGGACTGAGCCGCCTGCTCCCATAACTCGCCGCTTGGCGCGAAGGGCCTGCCCTTGATGTAATCCAGAGTTTTCTCATCGACAGCGATCAGGCCCGCTCTCGCTCCCGCTTCGATAGCCATGTTGCAGACGGTCATACGACCCTCTACAGACAGCGCCTGAATAGCCTCTCCACCGAATTCGATGGTAAATCCAGTACCGCCGGCCGTGCCGATCTTACCGATTATCGCCAACACGATGTCTTTCGCTGTGCATCCAGATTTCAACTGACCATCTACACGAACGAGCATGTTCTTGGCCTTTTTCTGCATCAGGCACTGCGTGGCGAGAACGTGCTCCACCTCAGAGGTGCCGATACCGTGAGCTAAGGCGCCTAGAGCCCCGTGAGTAGAGGTATGTGAATCGCCACAAACAATGGCCATACCCGGCAGCGTAGCACCCTGCTCTGGACCAACAACATGCACGATTCCTTGCCGGTCATCGGTCATCTTAAGCTCAAATATTCCGAATTCGGCGCAGTTATCGTCTAGCGTGCGAACCTGAATCTTCGAAACGGGGTCCTTAATACCTTCTAAGCCCTGCTTCCGCTCTTCCGTGGTAGTTGGAATATTATGATCAGGTGTCGCGAAGTTTGCATCAGCCCGCCATGGCTTACGCCCGGCTAGGCGCAAGCCTTCAAAAGCCTGCGGCGAAGTCACTTCATGTATCAAATGACGATCGATATAAATCAGAGCTGTGCCATCTTCTCTTTCTGATACTAGATGAGTGTCCCAGATTTTGTCGTATAGAGTTTTACTGCTCATTTGTTCACCAATACTGACTTAACAGCTTCGCTATTTTAAATTAATTAAATTATCCAGATATCTGATATAAATGAATTTATATCTATAATTAGATAAGCTCGATCAGAGGGATTTCTTACTCTAAATTTTCGTATTACCCGTCGTGCGGGCCTTACCAATCTGGCCGCGATCCCGCAAAAAATGATCCATCAACACCAAGGCAAGCATTGCTTCGGCGATCGGCGTAGCGCGAATACCGACGCAGGGATCGTGACGGCCTGTGGTTATTACCTCATCGGCCTCACCATTGATATTGATCGACTTGCCGGGCAGACGAATGCTAGATGTAGGTTTTAGCGCAATGCTAGCGAAGATATCCTGACCACTCGATATGCCACCGAGAACTCCTCCGGCATTATTGCCTTCGAAACCCTCTGGCGTAATCTCGTCGCGATGCTCACTGCCTTTTTGGGTTACGGATTCGAAACCCGCCCCGATCTCGACACCCTTAACCGCGTTAATGCTCATCAGAGCCTTAGCGATATCGGCATCTAGGCGGTCGAATATGGGCTCGCCTAGCCCTACCGGCACATTCGTGGCACAGACATTAATTCTAGCGCCTATCGAGTTGCCTTCTTTGCTCAGAGCAGCCATATATTCCTCCATCTTCAATACCTTGGAGGCATCCGGACAAAAGAATGGATTGTTCTCAACTTCCTCATAGTCCACTGAATCGATGGCAATCGGACCCAGCTGACTGAGATAACCGCGGATCTGAGTACCACAGGTCTCAAGCAGGTATTTCTTTGCAATAGCGCCTGCAGCTACCCGCATTGCAGTTTCCCGCGCAGATGCGCGTCCACCGCCCCGATAATCACGGATTCCGTACTTCTCCCAGTAGGTGAAGTCGGCGTGCGCCGGGCGAAACTGGTCTTTGATCTTGCTATAGTCTTTTGAGCGTTGATCTGTGTTCTCGATCAATAGGCCGATGGGCGTGCCGGTAGTCTTACCCTCGAACACCCCGGATAAGATTTTCACCGAATCATCTTCTCGCCTTTGGGTCGTGAAACGGCTCTGACCCGGCTTGCGCCGATTCAGATCACGCTGCATATCAGCTTCGGTCAGCTCCATACCAGGAGGGCAGCCATCGACCACGCAGCCAAGCGCGGGCCCGTGGCTTTCACCAAAGCTGGTTACTGTAAATAATTTACCGAAACTGTTACCTGACATCTATATACACTCGAATAATGAAGTTAAATCTAGCGGATACTTACAGCAGGGCCGAAAAACAGGCGATTGTACACTAATTAAACTGTTCTCTGTACTGCTGTAATTGCCTAGCCGTAAGGGCTAGCACCCCTTCGCCTCCCTGCTCGAACTCTAACCAGAGCAGAGGAACCTGCTTGATACGCTCGGACAATTGAGGATGGCTGTATCCGACTTCCATCACCAAAAGACCATCTGCAGACAGGTAATCGACCGAATCCCGTAAAATTTTAAGGGGTATCTGCAGGCCATTATCGGCGCTAATGAGCCCCAACGAGGGCTCATTAGCAAATTCAGCAGGTAACTCTTCATATTCTTGCACAGGCACATAGGGCGGATTCGCTAGGATGAGCTCGTAGCGCGAATCGATATCATCAAACAGGTTGCTCTGAATAGTTCTAACCCTGCTTCCTAAGCCATGCAACGCGATATTCTTCTTCGCGAGATCTAATGCATCTGGGGATATGTCTGCCAAATCGACTTCACAATCAGGCCATAACAAGGCGGTAGCAATACCAATGCTTCCCCCGCCTGTACAAATGTCCAAGACCTTGCCTGCTGGCTCGTGCAACAGCGGCTCGAATTCGCCGTTAATCAATTCCGCTAATGGGGATCTCGGCACAAGCGCCCGCTCATCGCAATAAAACTCATGCCCGGCGAACCAGGCGCGGCCCACCAAGTAGGCAGTTGGCACGCGCTCGTCGATTCTGCGCTTTACAGCAGCCTCGAGCATCGCCTCCTCCCCAACGTTAAGCTCACGCTGCGCTGCCTGCTCATCCGCAAAGTCGATTCCTAACAGACCATAGATGAGATAAAAGGCCTCATCCAGCGGGTTGTCGGTGCCGTGGCCATAACAAAGATCGACAGAGTCCAAGCGAGCAGCAACTTGCTGAATAGTTTCTTGGATTTTCAATTTGTTCCTCTAGCTTACTTAGGCGAATACGTGATTGTAGCCGATGTTTCTAAACGATAGTGTGCCAGTGCAATCCAGCAAACAATAAATGGCGTAGAGAGTCATCAATAAGCGAATAATATGCTAATCTCTCGCCAATCTCATGCTGAGACCTCTATTAATAAGCGCAAGATCAAGACCAGCGTTTCGCGACCTGCAGACACAGCGTGCTACGGCGGCAATCAGACCCCACAGAATGGTGAACAACTATGGAACAGGCTTTTCTAGAAATCCTTAAACAAATTGGCGAGGACCCCACTCGAGCAGGCTTGGTTGATACGCCGAAAAGGGCAGCAAAGGCCATGGAGTTTTTGACTCAGGGCTACTCGATGAATATCGATGAAGTCATCAACAACGCTCTGTTTCCTTCCGAAACTGACGAGATGGTTATAGTAAAAAATATCGAGCTTTACTCGATGTGCGAACATCACATGCTTCCGTTCATTGGAAAGTGCCATGTTGCATACATTCCAAATGGCAAAGTCATTGGCCTCTCAAAGATAGCAAGGGTTGTCGATGTTTTCGCTAGACGCCTACAGATTCAGGAAAACCTTACCAACGAGATAGCTAACTGTATCGTAGAGAAAACCAATGCAGCCGGGGCAGCAGTGATCATCGAGGCGCAGCATATGTGCATGATGATGCGCGGAGTCGAAAAACAAAATTCTACAATGACCACATCCTGCATGCTAGGGGCATTCAGAAACAGTCAGTCAACACGGGCGGAGTTCCTTTCTCTAGTCAAGTAAACAGCCTATTTCTGAACTAGTGATAGTCTAACGCAGCACTATTTCGATACGCTCTTCGCAATCTCCATTAGCACAGCTTGGTGCCAGCGGGCCCACCCCTGCCGCCTCGATTCGCTGCGCGTCAATGCCGGCTGCTATCAACGCCTGTCGAAGCGAATTCGCCCTCACCAATGATCGCTGCATTAATTCTTGCAGTGACTGGCCATCTTGTTTCAGATGCGCGACGACATAAACAGAAAGTGCCTGATCTGAGTTCAACGCGGAAACTAGCGACTCCACATCAGCTGGCTCCGGCTAGGCGGTCGTTCGATTGAAAACTAATAGGGGGAAGAATCACACTTCCCTGCTCTTGCAGTCGCTGCAGAAAATTCGAACCGGCTACGCCGCTTAACTGTTCTGGAATCTGCGGCTCTTCTATCTCTACTGTCACTGCTATTTGTTCTGGCTCTTCGGTTCCGGCCGGCTCTACTATTTCTATGTAGGCATAAATCTTCCTATTGACCCGGGTAATGATATAAACGGAAAAATACGGACTTTCCTCTAAAGCAGGATTTGCACGAAAGGCTATAAAATACTGATTGCGTTCCGGCCCGTAGAGAATACGGTTTCTAAATATATCGTTGGCCCAATAGTTACTGCTGCCGCATTCCCTGCCGCCGCAGCTATACAGCACTTCATAGTTCTTAGCCGTTAACTGTTCCTGATAAAACGCGTAGACATCCCCGCCAGTAAACTCCTGCGATACTTCGTAGGTAATCTTTGTGACATCCCCTCTGAGTCTCTCGGAATCTTCCGGGATCACTTCTCCGCGAACTCTCTCTAATGCGCCGAGGATAATTCGATAGTTGATATCTCTCTGCAATTCTCGCTCGATAATTTCCGAATCAGCGAATCCGGCAATCAGAGCTGTGATCACTAAAGCCAACAACAACTTCGGATTGTGCAGCGCTCACTACGGGAAAACCCAGCAGTAGAATTACTAACGGTAGGAGTCTGCTTACAAATTGATAAGAGTACAAAATTCATGGATTCTCTCAGAGTTTTTTATGGTTCTAACGATGTACGCAATTTCACCGCATCCTGACGCTACAACATCCATAGATACGCAATGCAGCGTCGCGTTGTCCACGTAGCGATGCGACTCCATAGTGCCATCCACCATCACCGACAGCAAGTTAGACAGAAATGGGTTGTGACTAACAATCAAGAGATGCTGCACATCGAGCCCTTCTATAGCGTCTAACACGCTATAGACATCACCACCGGGCTTTATACTTTCATCAGAGTAAGAGCAAGATCTGGAAACAGTGTCATCACTGCAGACGCCGTCTGCTGCGCCCTATTGTAGGGACTGCAAAGCACTCTATCCATAACTGGGGAATGCTGCTTGAATTTCTCAGTAATCGAACGCGCCTGAGCTAAGCCCCTCGGCGGTTAAGTCTCTTAAAGAGTCCGTTGCAGCCCTGTCTTGTGCTATCGCATGACGTAACAAATAAACTAGCATCTCAGCCTTTCTCTTCAGGCCTAGCACTGCTTAGGAGTCGCTAGCGCCGTCGCCTCCTGCATCTTCCTCGGGCTTCTCGGTAGTTCTAGGACGACTTCTTCGGCGCTTCTTTTTGGCCCTTTTTTAGAGTTTCTTTGTAGCAGCCTTTTTCTTAGCTGCAGGTTGCTTTACCGCAGCGGCACTTGTAGCGGATGCTTTCTCGCCTTTGGCTCCCCTTGTCGTTTTCTTGGGAGCCGACTCCTTTAGTAGTGAGTCGTCTTTTACTTCGGGAAAGTCAGAAAATGGGAACGGCTTTACATCGGAAAGATAAGTCATGAACTTGAAGAGCTGCGAGACATACAGTTCCAGCGCGCGGAAAAAATATTTTAAGTTGGCATTGGCGCTGCCCGTAATGATTGTGAACAGCGCTTGCGCGATACTCAACACCAGAACCAAAGGCAGTAAAACGAAATAGGAGGCCATCAGCAAAGACGGCCACGAACAGCGCTCGAATCCAAGCCGATGGCTGAGTAATATTATCTACAATCTCATTACGTTCTTTTGACATGGACATTCCTCTACTGTGTTTTGAAAGGCACGATCGACTCAGTGCCGTTTATCTATTGCGCTGTATAAACCGCTAGTCAAGAGTCTTATTTTCATTCGCTGCAAACTCGACATCCAGAGCCAGTTCACTCAGCATCAACGATGAAATTATATTCTCAAGAGAATCATTTTCATAAATTATCTTATATAGCCCGCTAGCCAGCGGCATATAGACACCTAATTCTTCGGCCTTCTCTTGCACCAGCTTAACCGTATTCACGCCCTCAGCCACCTGACCTAGCTCGGCTATCGCTTCTTCTAGGGGGACGCCCTTGCCTAGGGCAAGACCAATTCTGTAATTCCGACTCAATGGCGTCGAACAGGTGACAATCAGATCACCTACACCCGCCAAACCCAAGAACGTCATCGGATCAGCACCTAACTCCTTTCCGAACCTGGCCATCTCAGTTAAGGCGCGAGTCACTAACATGCTATTGGTGTTATGACCCATACCAAGAGCGGTCGCTATCCCGGCAATAATCGCATAAATATTTTTAAGCGAGCCACCCAATTCCACACCGAACATGTCGTTGTTCGCATAGACTCGAAAATACGTAGACTTAAGTGCACTCTTCACCAATTCGCGCACTTGTTCATCAGGGCTGGCAATCACGGTGCCGGTGAGATTTTTTTTTCGCGATCTCCACAGCAAGGTTCGGACCACTTAGCACACCTACTTTGGCATTCGGGGCTTCCTGATGCAATATCTGAGTCATCAAATCAAAGCTGCCACTTTCTATTCCCTTCGTGGTGCTAACAAGCACAGTACTTTGGGCAAGATGCGGAACCATGTCCCTTACTACCTGGCGGAAGGAGGAGCTCGGGACGGCGACAAAAATTAGGCTACTATCTTTCACCGCTGCCGCCATGTCAGAAGTGGCAACGACTCTTTCACTAAGTTGGTAGTTGGGAAGGTATTGCGAGTTTTCGCGAGTACGATTGAGCTGTTCTGCCTTGGATTCGCTGCGCATCCAGAAACTGACCTCATAGCCATTTTCTGCAGTAATATTGGCTATCACCGTGCCGAAGCTACCACCACCAATAACCGAAATCTTGCTTGTAGACATGAGTGCCCTTCGCTGTCTGTCGAGCGCGCAATGATAGTCTGATTAGCCCCTAATACCAAGGCGGGCGCAGCAGGGGTAACGCTCTACATTCTTGCCAGCTTCACCGTAAGTGGCCAGCTTACTCCATGCGCCACGCCTCATGAAGATCCTCAATCATTAGCTCCAAAGGGTCTCTCCCCTTGTTTTTTCTATAGCGCTGCAGGGCTGAGCACGAAGTGAAGTAGCCGCAAAGCTGCTGCAGATTCCATTCACCGGTCATGACGACATTCCGCCCGGGGCATGCCGCGAATAAAAAAGCCAATGTCCCAATAGTGGTTCTCAACTAAGCGCCTCTGCGGCGGCCAGTACTCGCCAAATATCTCCCCGTACAATCTCTCCACAAGGGCATCGATAAGGGCATCGATTGCGACATTGATCTGATGCGCCGCCTAGCACCGCGCCGTCAAAACACCGCCAGGCTGGTTTTAACGTTATCGACGAAGACATCTGTATCAAGCCCATGCATCCCAGCAGGGAGAAGAAGGCAGCTAGTACGACAGCTTGAAGGAAATAACCTTTTAGAAATTGAGACATACTATCCGACAGGGCAAACAACACCGGGAAAAGACGCGATTCACTTTCAGGATGAGCCTAATTAGAAACTAGATGATTGCAGAGGCCGTGGCAACGATTGACATGATTGGTGCAGGATAGACACCAAACAAGAGCAACAAGAATAATAAAATGGCGAGTACGGCGTAAGAGCTCACACTCTCCACACCACCAACCCGATAAGGCAGCGAATGTTTTTCCGGCATGAACATGCGATAAATGATTCGAAGGTAGTAGTAGAGGCCAATGCCACTGCCTAATACCAACACACCCAACAAAGCCCACAGCTCCGATTCCACTCCGCTTAGGAAAATATAGAACTTACCTATAAATCCTACGGTGAGGGGAATGCCGGCTAGAGAGAGTAGCATCGCGATAAATGTTGCAGCCAATAAGGGTTTGCGCCAAAAAAGTCCCCTGTATTCCTTTATCGAATCGAATTCCTTCTCACTCGAAGAGATGACAGACGCCACACCGAATGCACCCAACGACATGATCACATAGGCGATCAGATAGAACGTAATTGCCTCGACGGCAATTGTGCCTGTGCCATAGTGACCAGCGATCAGGG
>CASQMQ010000070.1 GCA_949430125.1 uncultured Pseudomonadales bacterium | reverse complement strand
ACCGTGGCTTCGAGCTAAAGGAAGTGGCTTCCGGGTTTAGATTTCAGGTAAAGCAGGAGCTTAGTGATTGGATTGCGAAACTCTGGGAGGAGCGTCCGCCACGCTACACTAGAGCGCTGCTGGAGACCCTGGCTCTTGTCGCCTATAGGCAGCCAATAACTCGCGGCGATATCGAAGAGATACGCGGTGTGGGGGTGAGCTCAAACATTGTCCGTACATTGTTGGATAGAGAATGGATCCGTGTGGTCGGACATAGAGATGTGCCCGGTCGACCGGCGATGTTTGCTACTACCAAGCAGTTTCTAGACTATTTTAATTTGAAGAGTTTGCAGGACCTGCCACCACTTTCTGAGATCAAGGATCTTGCCGTGGCCGACCCTGAGTTCGATCTCGAAGATGATCTGGCAGGCCAGCGCATTCTCGAGCTTCCAGAGGAAGTCTTTGACGAGAACAGCATCGAGTTAACTGAGTCGGATAAGGCTGACTTAATCGCTGAAGAAGAAGCCGTCGCGCTCTCCAAGAAGCCGCTCGACGAGATTCTGCAGCTACCTCCAGAGTTACAATATCCTACCGTAACCGATGAAGAAGAGAGAGCCAGACGCAGAGGATGTGGAATTCGAAGAAGAATTTGGCATCAAGGAATTGGATGAGACGCTTGACTCGCTAGAAGCGGTAGACACTAAAGTCATTGAATCTGAACTGAATCTGCAGAGGATGACGGAGACGCTTCGCAGGAAGAATCGTCAGAGATTGAATTTAGTGTGAATGGTGATGCAGGCACCAAAATTCAGCACTGATTAAATCGCCGGCATGCTTAAGTTAGCTGCAAGAAACTCATTAACATAAAACGAATAAATCATGACTGAGAAGCTTCAAAAAGTATTAGCTCGTGCAGGCTTCGGTTCGCGCCGCGAAATCGAGACCTGGATTGCAAAAGGCCGCATCAAGGTCAATGGTAAGGTTGCCGTTATCGGCGACCGCGTGACCGACGACGATAAGATTATTGTCGATGGGAAAAAACTGGCGCCGCAAAAGAAAATTCGTGAAGATCGGCGCGTAATCCTTTACAACAAACCCGAGAACGAAGTGTCGACTCGAAGTGATCCTGAGGGAAGGCGAACAGTTTTCGATAAGCTTCCTCCTTTGAAGCACGGTCGCTGGGTATCTGTTGGCCGTCTCGATTTAAATACTAGCGGTCTCATGTTGTTTACTACCGACGGAGAACTCGCGAACAGGTTGATGCATCCAAGCTCCCAGATTGAGCGAGAATATGCAGTTCGAATCTTGGGGGATGTCACTCCGGAGATGGTTCAGGAGATGCACAAGGGCGTGATTATCGAAGACCATCTCTGTCGTTTTACTGACATTCAGCACTACGGCGGAGAGGGAGTCAATCAGTGGTATCACGTTGTGTTGCTCGAAGGCCGCAATCGCGAAGTGCGTAAGCTGTGGGAATCACAAGGCGTGAAGGTAAGCCGCCTGAAGCGCGTTCGCTTTGGGCCGCTGTTTATCCCAAGCTCGGTCGTGAAGGGCAGATTCAATGAGCTAGGCAAGACTGAGATCGAGAAACTTCTTAAATTGGTTAATAGAGAGAGTGAAAGGCCTGCTCGCAGCAAGCCCGACTAGACCGCCTCAAAACCCCTAGCGTCCAACGCCTGACCGTGAATGCTTTGCGCGTCGCTACTCATCAAATAAAGATAGACTGGCATAAGTGATTCCGCCGTCGGCAGCGTCTGGGGGTTCTCTGCTGGATAGGCATCGCGCCGCATATTGGTGCGAGTCCCTCCGGGATTTAAGCTGTTTACCTTTATCGAAGTCGTGTTCTCCAATTCCTCAGCCAGTGTCTGCATTAAGCCTTCTAGGGCAAATTTTGATACAGCGTAGGCTCCCCAAAACGCTCGGCCAACACGACCTACGCTGGAAGAGATAAAGAGCAGTCGCGCATCTTCGGATCTATTCAATGCAGGCAGTAGAGATTGAGTCAGCTGAAATACCGCGTTAACGTTCACCTGCATTAAGTCATTCCAATCCTGCTCAGGATAGAATTCGATAGGGGTGCGCGCGCCCAGTAGAGCAGCGTTATGTATTAGGCCATCGAGGCATTCGAATTGTTCATTCAATGACTCTGCTAGTATCTTAAAGTCAGCCATAGTTGCCGTCTTGAAATCCAAAGGATGAATAATCACCTTTCCCGGATGCAATTCTTCAAGCTCATCAAATACCGTTTCAAGTTTCTGCTGATCCCTACCTAGTAGGATGACCGTAGCTCCATAGGAGGCGTATGCCTTCGCGCAGGCCTTGCCAATGCCATCGCTGGCACCGGTAATGAGTATGGTTTTATTGTTCAGGAAGTTCTTTTCTGCGTCGTAGGTAAATGTCATGTTCAGGCAAATTTCAGTAGATTCAAGAGTGAGATGGTTTGTTCGGAAGATTGCAGGATGAAGTCTGCGTACCATTCTTCGACTTTGGTGTCAGCTGCCAGGTAGCCATAGGCGGCAGCTATCGCAATCACGTCGGCATTCTTAGCGGCTTGGATATCTCGAATGTGATCGCCAATATATACGCATCGTTCACTATTGCGACCCAGTTTCTCGAGCGCGAGAAAAATCGGCTCAGGGTGTGGCTTAGTTTCACTCACATGATCTGGGCAGACTAATACGCTGCAACGCGAGCTAAGGTGTAATTTCTCAAGTAGACGAACGCTATACTTCTCGGGCTTATTGGTTACTATTCCCCAAGGAATATTCTGTGCTTCTAACTGTTTAAGCAAGTCGTCTAACCCCGGATAGATAGTGGCGACAGTAGAGTTTAGCTGCTCGAAGTAGAGATCTAGTAGGCGTTGCAATAGATCCGCGAAATCGTCATGTGCTTCATCGATTTCAAAAGCGCTCTTAACGAGCGCGCGTGCGCCATTCGAAACATTTAAGTGGATGATCTCGTGTGATAGCGGACCCTTGCCATGTTCTGCCAAAAGCTTGTTTACGACGAGGGTAAAATCTGGCGCCGTGTCGATAAGTGTGCCATCGAGATCGAACAGAACACAGTCGATGGACGTTTCTAGTTTCTCATGTAGCGCTTGGGTCATGTTGGTGTCTCAGCTCGGGTATAGCAGGCGATATAGTTTACATCGACGTTCGCCTCTAAGCTGTACTTTCGAGTGAGTGGGTTATAGGCCATGCCGATCTGATCTTGCAGGTCTAGCTTACTGTCCCGACTGAATGCGGCGAGTTCGGATGGTTTAATAAACCTAGCATAGTCATGAGTGCCACGAGGCAGTAAGTTCAAAATGTATTCGGCGCCGACGATGGCGAATAGATACGACTTAGGGTTTCGATTGATCGTCGAGAAGAACACGGTTCCCCCGGGCTTTACCAAGTCATAGCAGGCTTGAATAACTTTTGCAGGCTCAGGTACGTGCTCAAGCATCTCCAGGCAGGTAACGATATCGAATTGCTCGCTGTGGTCTTGGGCGTACTGTTCTGCCGAAGATTTCTGGTAGTCGATTTCGAGTTTGCTTTCTAGCTGGTGAAGCCTCGCGACAGAGAGCGAGGCGTCAGCCATATCGATAGCGGTTACACTGGCGCCATGATGAGCCATAGCCTCGGCTAGGATGCCGCCGCCGCAGCCAATATCTAGGACTTTCTTGCCTGCTGGGTTTACCTTGCGGCTGATATAGCTCATCCGCAGTGGATTAATCTCATGCAAAGGTTTAAATTCGCTGTCAGGGTCCCACCAGCGAGCCGCGAGTGCTTCGAATTTACGAATTTCTAGTTCGTCTACATTATCCATATCTTTTGCTACCTGATTAACTAGTGGCCGAAAGTTTGGCTTGCCACTGTGCACATGTGGCTTTTATTGCCTGAACATCAATGTCGGTGAATTCGCCATCGCTCAAGAGTAGCTGTCCGGAACACCATACATGTGAAACTTGGGATGCTTGTGTTGCATACACTATCTGTGAAATCGGATTGTATATAGGTGTGCTATTCAGTGTATCAAGATCGACCGCGCTCATATCAGCATACTTGCCGACTTCCAGGCTGCCGATCATTGCGTCTAAGCCCAGTGCCTTAGCGCCGTTTATAGTTGCCATTTCAAGCGCCTGGTGGGCGGGTAATGCGCTAGCATCTTTAGCTACGCCTTTGGCGAGCAGCGCGGCGGTCCGCATCTCAGAGATCATATCGAGGTCGTTGTTGCTCGCACAGCCATCTGTGCCTAGAGCGACATTAATGCCGGCCTCGCTTAGCTTGGCGACTTCGCAGAAGCCGCTGGCTAGTTTTAAGTTAGATTCAGGGCAGTGCACAATATGAGACCCGGCCTCCGCTAGAGAGGCTATATCGGCGTCGGAGAGTTCTGTGGCGTGTACACAGACAAGGCGTGGACTGAGCATGCCTAATTGTTTAAGCCGTTCGATCGGTGTTCTCCCCTGCGCCGCTAACGCATCCGTGACCTCTTTTGCAGTCTCGTGTACGTGCATATGGATGGGCAGGTCCATCTCCTCGGCGAGTGTCGATAGTTTCTTAAGCGGAGCGTCTGACACCGTGTAGGGCGCATGTGGCCCAAACGCAGTATGAATTAGCTCGCTGTGCCGGTAATCATCGTGCAACTTTGTAGCCTTTGAGATGTATTCATCAGCATCGGCAGCCCACACAGTCGGGAAATCTAGAACCGGGCTCGCTAGCTGCACTCGAATATTCGCATCAAGGGCTGCTTTGGCTACCTGATCGGGATAGAAGTACATGTCTGCAAAGCAGGTAGTGCCAGAGCGTATCATCTCTGCGATGGCTAGGTTGGCACCTGCAAGCACGAAGCTCTCCGAAACGAATTTGGCCTCAAGGGGCCATATTGACTCTTCGAGCCACTGCGTAAGGGGGACGTCGTCGGCAATGCCTCGCATCAAAGCCATGGCCGAATGGCCGTGAGCGTTTATCAGGCCCGGTATTAGCGCATGCTTGGGAAGATGTAAGGATTCGGTAGCATCGATCATTGTTTCGGCATCGATTTGGCTACAGATCGCGACGATTTTATTTCCCTTTATAGCGACGCAATGATCTTCTAAAACCGCGCCTTGAGGCTGTACAGGGATGACCCACTTTGCCGAAACCAATAGATCTGCTTGAATACTAGTCGTTACGCTCAAAATTGCCTCTGCATACGCTGTAAATAAATCGTCATTTAAGCAAAAAATCAGGGCTGCGATTATACCTAGAAAAATTCGAAATAGCGCGCTGCAAAATTCCTTGCCGTTCTCGCTGGAAATTATTGAAAAAACAGGGGTTTTTACGAGAATTAATAACAATTTCGACTGTCACAAAAGCCCCGAATAGTGCTACAATTCAGGGCTTTTGTGAGGATAAATTCTGCCTCAGATTTAAACTGTAAATTAGCTATCAGAAAAGCGTGTTATTTGCCGTTAAAAGGGTAAGGAAAACAAAAAAATAGCTGTGTTTTTATGCAAGAAATCATGCCTCACCAATCGCTAGTTATCCCATTATTTAGGATGTAGTCAATCTATGACCGAGTTTGCTAAACAGGTCTTGCCTGTCGCGTTAGAAAGTGAAATGCGGGAATCTTACCTCGCCTATGCAATGAGCGTAATTGTAGGTCGCGCTTTGCCTGATGTTAGAGATGGTTTGAAGCCCGTTCATCGACGAGTGCTATTCGCGATGAATGTACTTTCGAACGATTACAACAAGCCTTACAAGAAATCGGCTCGTATTGTTGGCGATGTTATTGGTAAGTATCACCCTCATGGCGATACCGCTGTCTATGACACCATCGTACGTATGGCGCAGGATTTCTCACTGCGCTATCCCTTGGTGGATGGTCAGGGCAACTTTGGCTCGGTAGATGGCGATTCTGCAGCTGCGATGCGTTACACAGAAATCCGCATGGAGAAGATTGCCCATGATTTGCTCGCAGATCTGGACAAAGAAACGGTCGACTTCTCGCCAAACTATGATGGCACAGAGCATATTCCAAATGTTATGCCTACGCGAATCCCTAATCTATTGGTGAATGGTTCTTCCGGAATTGCAGTAGGCATGGCGACAAATATACCGCCGCATAACCTAAACGAGGTTATCGCCGGAGCCATGGCGTTAATGGAAAACCCCGAAATCGATATTGATGGGCTGATGGAGCACATATCGGGCCCGGATTTCCCTACGGCAGCAATCATTAACGGCAAGGCCGGCATCGTTCAGGCATATAAAACTGGCCGCGGACGCATCTACATGCGTGCGAAGGCGGAGATAATTGACAGTGAGAAGTCTGGAAAGCAGACGATTCTTGTCCACGAAATCCCGTACCAACTGAACAAATCCAAGCTTATTGAAAAGATCGCCGAACTCGTTAAAGAGAAGAAGATCGAGGGTATAACAGAGTTACGCGACGAGTCAGACAAGGATGGCATGCGCATTGTTATCGAGCTGCGCAAGGGCGAGATGGGCGATGTCGTGCTCAACAACTTGTACTCACAAACGCAGATGCAGTCGGTGTTCGGTATTAACATGGTAGCGCTGGTCGATGGTCAGCCACGACTTTTAAACCTTAAGGACATGCTCGATTGCTTCCTGCGCCACCGCCGCGAGGTCGTTTTCAGGCGGACTAGTTATTTGCTGCGAAAAGCTAGGGATCGTGGACATATCCTAGAAGGGCTTGCCGTAGCTCTAGCTAATATCGACGAAGTTATCGCGCTTATTAAGGCCTCGCCGACTTCGGCAGAGGCGAAAGTAAAGCTGCTTGCTAGGCCCTGGAAATCCGACAGTGTGTTGGAAATGTTAGGCGAAGTAGGAGCCGATGCTTGTAGACCCGAAGGCTTGGATCCGCAATACGGTTTGAAAGGTAATGAGTATTTTATTAGCCCGGAACAGGCTCAGGCAATTCTGGACTTAAGACTGCACCGTCTCACAGGCCTAGAGCATGAAAAATTAATTGGTGACTATACTGAGCTGCTTAGGCAGATAGCGGACTACCTGGATATTTTGGAGAACGAGTCTCGCCTATTAGGCGTGGTTCGCGATGAGCTGGAAGCGGTGAAGAAAGAATATGGCGATGAACGCCGCACCGAAATAGTAGGCTCGCAACTCGACCTTACTATGGAAGACCTGATCTCCGAAGAAGATCGAGTCGTTACTATATCTAAAACCGGTTACGCGAAGTCTCAGCCACTTGCTGACTATAGCGCGCAGAAGCGCGGCGGCACGGGCAAGGCGGCAGCATCGGTTAAAGACGAAGATATAGTCGAGCACCTGTTGATTGCCAATACCCACGATACGCTGCTTTGTTTTAGCAGTCAGGGCAAAGTCTACTGGCTAAAAGTGTTCATGATCCCAGTTGCAAGCCGCACCGCTCGCGGTAAGCCTCTTGTCAATATCCTTCCCTTGGATGAGGGCGAGCGCATCACCAGCATGCTACCGGTTAAGGACTATCCAGAAGACGAATTCGTGTTTATGGCCACATCCAACGGCACAGTTAAGAAGACAGCGCTTACGAATTTCTCCAGACAACGCAGCGTGGGTCTAAGAGCCATCGAATTGGATGAGGGCGATGAACTAGTTGGTACGGCAATTACAGACGGTTCTAAAGATGTCATGCTGATTAGTAGTAGCGGCAAGACGATTCGCTTCAACGAAGATGATGTTCGGGCAATGGGGCGAACGGCTAGGGGCGTCAGAGGCATTAAGATGGCCGACGAATACAAGATGATTGCCCTTATCATTCCTGACTCTAGCAAACAGATCCTGACGGTTTGCGAACAGGGTTACGGAAAACGTACTCTAGTTGACGATTTTCCTGTCTATGGTCGCGGGGGGCAGGGCGTTATCGGCATCCAGACTAGCGATCGAAATGGGCCGGTTGTCGGAGCAGCGCAAGTGTCTGAGTCCGATGAGATCATGCTGATATCGGATAAGGGAACTCTAGTTAGAACGCGAGTTACTGAGGTATCTGTTCAGGGCAGGAATACACAGGGTGTGCGCCTGATCCGTCTTAAGGATGGTGAAAACCTGGTAGGCCTCGAACAGGTTGACGAGCCTGAAGAAGTAGAAGAATTGGAAGCCGCTATTGATGATCAAGCAGAAACAGTCGTGAGTTCTGAGCCTGCCACCGATCCAGATACGAACGAGTCTGAATAGTACTAGACGACCAGTCAGGCTGCCCATCGAGAAATCGTGGGCAGTCCGTATTGCTTAAAAATTCTAAATTCACAAAAAATTAATTGTTATAGACCTATGAGTCAAACTAGCGACATAAACTCGATTGGTAAGATTGCCTATTTAGGGCCGGAAGGAACTTATTCGCAGTTAGCGACATTCGAGTTCTTTGGCTCAGATGCGCCGTTATTGAATTGTGCTTCCATCGACGATGTCTTCGCTGCGGTCGAGAACAGACAAGTTGCTTATGGCGTTGTGCCCGTCGAAAACTCCACCGAGGGCGCAATAAACAACACGCAAGATTGTCTTGTAGACAGCCCGACTAAGATAGTCGGTGAGCAAGTCGTATCTATCGATCATAGTCTGCTCGTTCTAGAGAATACATCTAATTCAGATATAAAAAAGATAGCATCTCACAAGCAGTCCCTCGCGCAATGTCGCGGCTATCTGGCTGATAATTTCCCAGAAGTTGAGCAGGTTGAATGCCCGAGTAACGCAGAAGCTGCTATTCAAGCGCAATCGGAGCCTGGCACCGCAGCTATAGCGAGTGAATTGGCGGGCCGGCTGTACAACTTACAAAGCCTGGACCGTCGAATACAAGATAAGTCCAACAATCGAACCCGCTTTCTGGTGTTGGGATTGGAAGATACTGTTCCCACAGGTTCTGATAAGACGAGTATTTTGGTATACACAGAGAATAAGCCTGGTGCATTGTTTCGTGTGTTACAGCCATTCGAGAACTTTCAGTTGAGCCTCACGAAAATCGAAACACGACCTTCGAAGAAAGAAGCATGGGAGTATGTTTTCTTTATCGATTTCGAAGGTCACGTGCTTGATGAAGCCACGAAAAAGTTGTTTGCCGCTCTAGTGGAGGGCGGGGTGGAAGTTAAGTTATTAGGCTCGTATCCACTCTCAAAATAGAATTCAAAAATCAAATTTCAAAAATAACTCGCAACGACCTGATCACCCACAGTAATGAACGAAATTAAAAACAAGGTAGTGCTAATAGTCGGTCTGGGAATGATTGGCGGCTCTATCGCGCGCGGACTAAAGAAAGCAAATCCAGAACGAAGAATAATTGCATGTGATACAGATGCGCAGGCATTACAACAAGCTGTAGACGAAGGTGTCGTTTCTCACAGTGGCGAGTTGGCTGCTCTATGTCCGCTGGCAGATATTATAATTCTTGCTGTACCACCATTGACTGTGTGTGAGCTTTTACCCGAAGTACTTAAGTCTATGGCGCCATCCGCTCTAATAACGGATGTTGCAAGCGTCAAGTCGCATATTTTCACTTCAAGTCAGCAGTTCTCTGAGGAGGCTCTCGCAAACTTTGTGCCGGCTCATCCTATAGCTGGTTCTGAACAGAGTGGTTATTCAGCGTCGGTAGAAGACCTGTTCGATCAACGAAATGTAATTCTAACCCCACACGCAGGAAATTCTACAGACTCCGTTGCCATTATTAATGCCTTGTGGAGAGAGCTAGGCGCAAACGTTCTAGGAATGACGCGAACAAGGCATGATGAGGTGCTCGCGGCGACTAGTCATCTTCCTCATTTACTCGCGTATGCAATCGTAGATGTGCTTGTCAAGCAAGAGCAGAGTGAAGATATATTTCGCTACGCTGCAGGAGGGTTTGCAGACTTTAGCCGCCTTGCGTCCAGCGATGCTAAAATGTGGTCCGATATATTTGTTGCGAATTCCGCGGCGGTCGAGAAAATGCTAGATGACTATATACAAAGCCTTTTAGATTTCAAGAAGGCGATACAGAATAAAGAGCATGGAAAATTAGAAGAATCATTTGGTGCCGCGAAACAAACCAGGGAAAATTTCATCAGCCAGCATTTTAAGCCAAAGAAGCAAGAAGAAATGACAAGTAATCAGCTCAGTTTTAGTGTTCAGCCTGGCGGGCAGGTCGCAGGTACTATTCGTGTGGCGGGGGATAAATCAATCTCTCATCGTTCCATAATTTTAGCTTCGATTGCCAATGGCATAACGCGTGTCACTGGGTTCCTCGAAGGTGAAGACGCGCTTAACACTGTCGCTGCGTTTCGTGAGATGGGCGTAACCATAGTTGGGCCGGAGAATGGCGAGCTTACAATCTATGGTGTCGGCAAGAATGGGCTGCAGGCGCCGCGCAGACCTCTGTACATGGGGAATTCAGGCACGGCGATGCGCCTTTTGGCTGGACTTCTTGCAGCGCAATCTTTTGATAGCGAGCTAACAGGCGATGAGTCGCTCATGGAGCGACCGATGAATCGAGTTGCCCAGCCGCTTCGGTCTATGGGCGCAAGAATTGATACGGGAGATTCAGGTACTCCGCCCCTAACCATTCGCGGATCGAAATTAAAGGGCATAACTTACGAAATGCCAATTGCTAGCGCACAGGTAAAGTCTTGCCTGTTACTCGCGGGATTGTATGCCGAGGGCGAGACGAAGCTTCTAGAGCCGGCTCCCTGCCGTGATCATACGGAGCGCATGTTGCAAGGCTTCGGTTATGAGGTTGTGGTCGATGCACAAGAAGGCGCCTGCTGCGGTCGTCGGCGGCGCAGATTTACAGGCAACTCAGATTGATGTACCGGCTGATATATCTTCTGCGGCGTTCTTTTTGGTCGCGGCGGCTATAACGCCAGGTTCAGACCTTACACTTCAACATGTCGGCGTGAATCCGACGCGTATTGGCATTATAAATCTATTACGGGATATGGGTGCGAACATCGAAAGTAGCAATGAGAGGCTAGCCGGCGGCGAACCGGTTGCCGACTTACGTGTTCGCTATCAACCGCTGAAGGGCATTGTTATTAGTGAGGCTCAAATACCTCTCGCGATAGACGAATTTCCAGTGCTATTTGTTGCTGCCGCTTGTGCCGAAGGGGAAACGCTGCTGCGTGGCGCTGAGGAGCTGCGCGTGAAAGAAAGCGATCGACTCGATGCGATGGCGCAGGGCTTAGCGAAACTAGGTGTTACCGTGGAAGCTTTCGACGATGGTATTAAGATTACCGGTGGCAAAATGGGAGGCGGGGCCGTAGACAGCTTCGGCGACCATAGAATCGCTATGGCCTTTACTGTAGCAGGTTTGCGGTCAGAGGCGCCTATCGATATAGCGAACTGTGCGAACGTTGCCACCTCATTCCCGAATTTTGTAGAACTCGCCACAGAAGTTGGTATGCGGGTATCTGCCTTGAAGTTAACAGAAACAAGCTAGCTAAAGAGTCTTTGATGAATAAAGCCCCCGTTATAGCAATCGATGGGCCTTCGGGCTCCGGCAAGGGAACAATAGCCTCTCGTGTAGCCGAATCTCTTGGCTTTTCCTTGCTCGATAGCGGCGCGCTTTACCGTGTTTTAGGTATTGCTTGTGATCGTCATGGCATTGATCTGGGAGATCTATCAGCGGTGGCAAATCTCGCTAGAGGCCTAGATATACAGTTCGGAATAAGCGGTGGGGGCAGCGTCTGGCTAGATGGCGAGGATGTTAGCCTCGCTATTCGGACCGATCTAGGGAGCGACATGGCATCAAAAGTTGGGGCGATCGAGGCGGCAAGAGAGGCGCTGTTTCAGCGTCAATTGGCTTTTCGAGAAGCGCCTGGACTGGTTGCAGACGGCAGGGACATGGGAACCGTTGTATTCCCTGACGCCACACTCAAAATTTACCTTACTGCCAGTGCAGAAGAGCGCGCGCAGAGGCGATATAAGCAGTTGATAGGTAAGGGTATTGGTGCTATTCTGCCCGCCCTTTTGCGAGACCTAATTGAGCGAGACCGACGCGACAGTGAACGCGCCGCCTCTCCACTCAAGCCCGCTGAAGATGCCATCGTTATAGATACAACGGATTTGACTATCGATCAGGTAGTTAATCAGGTCCTAGAGCACTACGCGGCGGTATAGCAAAAAACGTATTAGGAAGTGCTAGAAACTGTTTCAAGGCTGCATCCCCAGAATTGGCAGCCTTGGAATTTAACTTAATCACCCCGTGAAACTGGAACACGGCGAGTTACGATTCACATTAGTTGTGTATTGTAACTTATTAAAAATATTGGAAATATCAATGAGCGAAAATTTTGCAGAACTATTCGAACAATCCCTAACCGAAATAGACATGAATCCAGGTGCCATAGTAACCGGCACTGTTATAGATATAGATTCGGACTGGGTAACAGTCCACGCCGGCCTCAAATCTGAAGGCGTTATTCCTCGCATTGAATTCCTCGATGAGCAAGGTAACTTCTCTCTAGAAATAGGCAACGAAGTTAAAGTCGCGCTTGAGACCGTAGAAGACGGTACCGGTGCCACTAAACTATCCCGTGAAAAAGCCAAGCGTGCTGAATCCTGGATGGAGCTTGAGGCTGCACACGAGAAGAACGACATCGTTACCGGTATTATCAACGGTAAGGTGAAAGGCGGTTTTACTGTCGATTTGAACAATATAAGAGCCTTCCTACCAGGATCCTTGGTCGATGTTCGACCAGTAAGAGATACGCTGCACCTGGAAGGTCAGTTACTCGAATTTAGACTTATTAAGCTTGATCGTAAGCGCAACAACGTTGTGGTATCCAGGCGCGCAGTTCTTGAGTCTGTGAGCACTGAAGAAAGAGATGCTCTTCTAGAGAAGCTACAAGAAGGTATGTCCGTCAAGGGTATCGTTAAGAACCTTACTGATTACGGTGCTTTCGTTGATCTGGGCGGTGTTGATG
>CASQMQ010000069.1 GCA_949430125.1 uncultured Pseudomonadales bacterium | reverse complement strand
GTCAGCTTTATGAGTATGCTTGCCACGAAGGTAACTACGGCATGCAGAATATTTTACGTGGCGAGCGTATTGCCGAAAAAACAGCACAGGAATCTGGCGCCAACTAAGCGCTCTATTTTGATTTTTAAAACGGCCCTGCGGGGCCGTTTTTATTTCCTCCTCCTTTGTCACAGTGACACATCTAGGTTTCGTGTTGTGCTCCTCTTGTATTAGTTTCTTTTTAGCGGCCGTTTGGCCCAATGAGTTGACTTTCGGTCGTTCTCAAAATACTGTATATATATACAGTATAAAATTCTAATACATCATGACCCGAAATCATCCAATAGCACGCAACCGGGCATCTCTAGCGGAGGCAGGCGCGACTCTTAGCCCCTGCAATAAAGGCAGGGACGCTACGACTAGCCCCGCAGCAGTGCAGGCCTATGCCGAACTGCACTGCATTTCCAACTTCACATTCCTACGGGGAGCCTCGTTTCCTGAAGAGTTGGTAGAGCGAGCCGAGGCGCTTGGATACAGCGCTATTGCTATTACCGATGAATGCTCGCTGTCCGGTGTGGTAAAGGCGCATATGGCCGCTAAAGAGCGGCGCATCAAATTGATCATCGGTAGTGAGTTCGTGCTGCGGGATGCAGCGACTGAAGCTTTGCAAGATGAGCAGACGATTCGAAAAGCGATGACTCCTGCTGAAACTGCATTGAACAATGGAATGCGAATCGTGCTGCTCGCGCTCAATCGGAAAGGCTATGGCGAACTCAGTCACCTAATAAGCTGTGCGCGTCTACGAGCGAATAAGGGTGAGTATCGAGTCGATAGCGAGCTGTTGCGGGAAAAATTTCCTAACGATTGCGCGCTTTTGTGGATTCCCTGATCTTAAGCAGTCAGGTGCATGCATAGAATCGCAGGCAGGCTATCTGCGAGTACTAGCTGCAGGCAATCTATGGATTGCTGCGGAGCTTCTTCTTAACGGACACGACCGACTAAAACTAAAGCGATTGCGAAAGCTGGGCAAAAGCTTCGATATCCCTGTGTGCGCAGCGGGCGGCGTCTATATGCACGAAGCCGGGCGGCGCATCGTGCAAGATACATTGACGGCAATACGCTTAAGTCAGCCGCTGACCGAAATTGGCTTCGCGGCAGAGCCAAATTCGCAGAGGCACCTACGTTCAATCGAGCAACTTAAGAAACTATATCCAGTACAGCTTCTCGATGAGACGCTCAATATCGCTAATCGCTGCGACTTCTCTCTCGATGAGCTTCGCTACGAATACCCATCCGAGCTCGTGCCGAAAGAACATACGGCTCACTCCTGGTTATGGCAGTTAACTAGAGAAGGGATTAAGAAGCGCTGGCCGCAGGGAATATCAGAGAAGAATCAAAAAATTATCGAACATGAAATGAGGCTAATAAAGCAGCTGTCGTATGAACATTTCTTTCTGACGGTGCATGAGATCGTTTGCTTCGCTGTTGATCAAAATATTTATTGTCAGGGTCGTGGCTCTGCCGCTAATTCTGCAGTCTGTTACTGCCTTGGGATAACACAAGTGAGTCCCGATCATGCGGAGTTGCTGTTCGAACGTTTTCTCTCCACCGAGCGCTCTGAGCCACCAGACATTGATGTGGACTTTGAGAATAGCCGCCGCGAAGAAGTGATTCAGCACATCTATCAGAAGTATGGACGCCATCGCACGGCGATTGCAGCCACAGTCATTACCTATCGCTCTCGGAGTGCCGATACGTGATGTGGGCAAGGCATTGGGTCTTGATGATGAGCTTATCAATCGCCTTGCTAAGTCGATCTTCTGGTGGGGAAGCGATTTGGAAGAACAGCTATCGGATTCGGGCATCGACTATACCGAACCAAAGATTAAGACCCTCATAACTCTCGCCCAGTCTCTGATGGGTTTTCCCCGCCACCTTTCTCAGCACGTCGGGGGTTTCGTTATTAGTCAGGGTGACTTGACGCATCTGGTTCCTATCGAGAATGCAGCCATGGCTGATCGAACTATTATTCAATGGGACAAAGACGACTTGAAATCCTTAGGCCTACTTAAAGTTGATGTGCTCGCGCTGGGTATGTTGAGCGCGATTCACAAGGCGATAGATCTGGTGAATAGCTACGCCATCGAGGAAGTAGGTATGGATAGCATCTCTGTGAAGGAGGACTCGAAAGTCTACGACATGATCTGTGAGGCTGACACGGTTGGCGTTTTTCAGATTGAGTCTCGCGCGCAGATGAGCATGTTACCCAGACTAAAACCTCGCAGTTATTATGATCTGGTTATTCAAATTGCGATCGTTAGGCCCGGGCCTATTCAGGGAGACATGGTGCACCCCTATCTGGAGCGACGTAAGAACCCTAGCAAGATCAAATACGAGAGCGAGGCAGTGAGACAGACGCTGGAGCGCACTCTGGGAGTGCCAATTTTTCAAGAGCAGATCATGAAGCTGGCCATGGTGGCCGCAGGGTTCTCAGCGGGCGAAGCCGATCAGCTACGACGCGCCATGGCAGCTTGGAAGAAGAAAGGGGGCCTCGAGCCGTTTCGAGATAGGTTGGTTTCCGGCATGAGAGACCGCGGCTACAGCGAAGAATTTGCTTTGCGCATTTATAGTCAGATTAAGGGCTTCGGTGACTATGGGTTTCCAGAATCGCACTCGGCCAGCTTTGCGCTGCTCGCCTATGTTTCTTCCTGGTTGAAGTGTTATCACCCGGCCGCGTTTTGCTGCGCTCTGCTTAATAGTCAACCTATGGGTTTCTACCTACCTGCCCAGTTGATACAGGATGCTCGTCGTCATGGTGTAGTGGTTCTGACAGTCGATGTGAATGAAAGTTGTTATGACTCGACTCTGGAATTCGGGGAAAATATGTTCGATAAACCTTCTCTGCGTTTAGGTTTCTCTCTGGTAAAAGGTTTGTCTGTACTAGGAGCCGAATCAATCTGTCTGGCGCGGAGCTCGGGCCGATTTACATCGGTGCAAGATCTGCTGACAAGAGCCGCATTGAACAAGAAAGACAGTGAAAGCCTTGCGGCAGCTGACGCACTGAAAGTGCTGAGTGGCGATAGACATCGAGCTTTCTGGACTGTGGCTGGGGCGGATAAGCCTCTGCCCTTTTTCGAGAGTCAGTCAGATCGCCAGGCGCTCACAATAGAGCAAAGTGATTTTGGTGTAGATGTACTACTGCCCGTTCCGTCCGAAGCCAATAATATAATAGCAGACTATGCTAGCACCGGATTTACCCTGCGTAGACATCCTGTGGCCTTGCTGCGCCCACACCTCGATTTGTACAAGGTAACGAGCGCGAATGGCCTTGTGTCGATACAGAACGAAAGCTTTGTCAAGGCGGTGGGTATAGTCACCAGTAGACAGCGGCCACAGACAGCGGCAGGGGTTACTTTCTTAACTTTAGAAGACGAGAGTGGTTTCGTTAACGTGGTTGTCTGGCCAAGCCTAGGAGAGAAACAGCGGCCTATTGTAAGAAGGTCGGTGCTAATAGGTGTAGTAGGTCATTTGCAGAAGAGCGATGGAGTAATTCATCTCATCGCGAGAGAGTTGGTCGACCTTAGCCACTGGCTGGGTGCGATGAATTTGTCGTCACGAGACTTTATCTAGTCCTCTCTGATAAAAGCCAATTAACTATGCAAAGAAACCATGTAGGAACCAATTCCTTTTGCCAATTTTCTCACGGTATATCCAGAGTCTGCTGCCACTATGTTCTCTAGCAACATAGTAATCCCGACACACATCGATTCCTGACCACCAATGCGTCTCTATTCGTTCGGGCCCACTTACGATGGCGATAGGCTTGCGATAGAAAAGCCTGCCCTTGTTGATATTGAGTTGCTTAGGTTCCTGCAGTAACCACAGAGGCCTAGGGTTTGCAGAAACTTCTGTAGATATAGCTGCAGGACCTCCTGGATTCGGATTCTCTTTGTAGTCGAGCTGCAAGCTCGCATATTCTGGACAATGCTGAGTCGCGTTACTAACACTCTTTACATGATTCTCGCCGAGTCTCGCCTGTAGCTGTTCCATAAACTGATTAAGATTATTGTCACTATAAGGCGTCGAACTTGACGTCTCATTTTCTAACAAAGATTCGCTCTTAGCAAAGAAGGCGTCAAATTTTCTAACCTCGATCTTGATAGCGACTATCGGAGCTGGAATAGATAATCTACCGAAATGAGTTTCCAGTAATAGCGTGAGATGTTGCTGTGAACGACTTGCCAAGCGTAATCCGATATTAATTACGGTGCTATCACGCTTCTCATGGGACAAGGATAAAACTAGGCTGCTAGTGCTGAGGTCTCGTCGTCGCAGGAAATCGCAAAGCTGCGCCAATAACTCATCGGCAATCGGTAATAGTTGGTCGAGGTTTTCAATCTCGTAAGGTAGATCATAGGATGCAACGAATGCGGGCGGAGGAATATAATTGTGCGTTGGCTCAGCTGCTATTCCTAGTGCCTGTGTTTAGTTGATTGACGAAGTTGCTGCCAAAGCGTTTTCGTAGGCCATCGCTAGGTAGACGCCAGATGTCCCTTAAATAACGAATTCCCATGTTAAGAAGTCGCCGACGTTGTTCCTTGTTTAGGTCTAGTACATCTGTGGAGAGTTGCCCTAGTGCTGAGCGTAAATTTTCTTGTCGATAGACCAGCACATTGTTTCCGGATCTAGCTAGCAATAAGCTGCCGCTGACAGTGGGGCTGGCCGCATAAAAGAAATCATCTGCTAAATCCCACTGCTGTAGTTGTTTCTCTATGAGTCTTCTGCAACTTTTGATGAATAACATCGATGCCAGCAAAATATTTCAAGCTACTGCGTATCTCGCAGATTAATGCCTGAGGATGAAAGCTCACTGTGGAGCTAACACTTTGCATGTGGCCGGCTAGTTGGTCGAGATATTTCTTCTGTTGTGTTGAGTCTAGCTCCCTAAGCTGAGGAAGATAGAGCGCATACCATAGGTTTTTAGACTTGCTGCGCTTTGCGATGGGTTTGGCGCTCGCCTCATCCGTCGCAGTCTTGGAGGGCCGCTGCCTTCGCTAAGTTTTTGGGTCGTGCGGGAAGTTGGATAATCTGAGCGCCAGAATCAGGCGCTATACAGGGCAGAGGAAGCTGTGCCTCACTGTCTGGGTCTTTCAAGGCATTGCTCCAGACAGGTCAGGCTTGTTGGTAGAGGTTAATATTCGCGCTTAGTGAGCGGAAATTGCCTCTAGCCTTAATAACGGTCACTTCAGACTCATTAAAACCTGCATTTTCGGAGTAAGAGTCCTGTATTTTAAGGCGTAATGGCGATGGTGAGTGCTCACTATCATGATGCTTAAATAATACCCCTAGAGTGTCTCCTGTGTCTGCTGCAAGCTGTAGGCGGCGCAATACTTTAGTCGGTAGCCAGTTCTGCCAGGCCAATACCAGGCCGCAATTTTCGGTCTGCAGGGCCTTTTCCATACTCCATAAAGCGTCCTTACAAGAGGTGTCTAGTTTGACCACCAGCACCTGGTCGGTATTAATTCCCGCCTGTACCAAGGCAGGTGCATAAAGCAGATAAGGGGGCGATATCCACAGGATCCATTTCCCTTGTTCAACGATTGAACGCATAAGCGGAATCAAAAGCTGTAACTCGCCCATGCCCCAGTGAGGTGTGATGACCTCCATTAGGCCTTTCTCGGGCCACCCGCGTCCGGGAAGGATTGCATCCAGCTGTGTAAAACCAGTGCTTCGACCATGCATACCCTGACCGGCCATATCGCAGCCGCGCCATAGCTTTGGATTGCCTTGTATTAGCTCATCTATGTCGCTAGAGCCCGCACCATGAAAGGCATCTGCCTGTGCTGACTGGTATTGGTTCTGATATGGCAACTGCGTGTCTGAGTGGTTTTGAATAGTAGTCATTATCGGCTCAACCTAAATAGTACTGGATGGATATACAGTATTATAGGCGGCAATTTCTTAAGCGCAATAGAAACTTTGAACTTTCGATAATCGAACGGAGGTTTCATCGCTAATCAATTGTTTTTTCTAGGAAATTAAAGATTCGAAGATAATAGACGTTAAAGTTCTTGAGCGTTAAAAGGCATGGAGATGAATATGAGTAAAAAGCCAGATATGGTTATGGTTGTTATCACCCTATTCGTAGTGGGCGTGCTGGCTAGCGGCGTTGCTCAAAGCGCATTGCTATAGAAATTGATCAGATAAATAGATGCTACTGCGATAGCGGCATCCAAGCTGAGCAATACCAGTTATAAGATAACAAAAAAGGAAGATGGGCCGAGGATAGCCCGTTATCAGTATTCCGTCCTACGTAGTATCGGGGCGGTATATATGTCTCTCGGTGGCAACCGCGTCTAATCGGACATCCCAGCTTTCCACCGGGAAAGAATCGACTAACTGACTCTCGTGTGCGAGGCCCACAAGCATCGGGCTGCTGGGGCGATTAAAGATCTTGAAACTGAAAGTACGATCGTAAAAGCCTTTACCCATTCCCAGTCGAAAACAATCCTTACTAAACCCAACTAGGGGCACGAAAACCACATCGAAATTGGTTGGAGAGATGACCTCGGATGTCGGTGGTTCTGCTATTCCCCATTTATTTGGTACTAATTCGGTGTTGGCATCATAAGGGGCGAAAGAAACGAACTCGGGATTATCTTGCTGAATGACGGGGAGGAAACAGGA
>CASQMQ010000068.1 GCA_949430125.1 uncultured Pseudomonadales bacterium | reverse complement strand
ATAGATGTGTTGATTAAGTTTCGATCCCAGCGGGTCGGCATCAAATGCCATTTCTGGGCGAGCAAGATCGCCGCGCTGGTAAGCTGGCACGAACTGGCAGGCCGTCATCACCGCGAGTGTAGAAAGCAACAAGCTAATTCGTAGATTACGATGCACAGATTAAACTCCGGCTTGATATTCGAGCAATAACTTTAGAAATTTTTCAAACTGGGTGTAGCCCACGCTACCCTCAGTAAGCTGAACCCCACCACCATGGTCAATGCCTCGTGCTTTATCAAGCAACTTTGTTCGGCGCGTATCCCGGCTATCCAAAAATTGAGAAAAAATTCCGAAATTCGTTGTTATAGACGTTGAACTAGAGCGCGTAAACAGCAAACCGGTGCCGCCAGCAAGCCCGCCTTGTACGTGACATACTACGCAGCGCATTTGCACCGTCTGCGGGTCTATGGACTCTTTGTAGAGAGCCGTTGCCTGCTCTAGTTTTGATTGAACGCTAGACTCCACTATGCTGTATGTTGCGAGTCGGAAAATTATCGGATCAGAGCTAATTAGCGTTAGATCGAGTGTGTAGTCTACGCCACCTGCAGCGGGGCTAGGAACGCGTAAAATCTGCCCGTCGAACACGCTAGCCCCTTCGGGGCCGTCAAACGGTATTTCGGATGCAGCGAGTAGCCCAAAATCGTAATTGAGCACCATTTACACTCAAGCCCAGATCAAGTGAATACGCCTTTTGGCCGACCGTAGCTTTGGGGATATTTAGCACATTGTCGCTAAAGGTTGCCGGCTGCGCCATAATAGTTGATGCAAACAGAGGCACTGACGCACAGGCTGAAGAAAGCCGAATAGGCGCGACACGACTTAGACGTTCTAATTGATGGAGGTACATAGCTTCTTCCTGTATCGAAAGCACTTTGCTCTCGATGACGAGCGAGTTCTTGAGATAGATTATATGAGACTCTATCTCGCTTTTGTCTGATTTAGTGTAAATGGAACGGGAAAGTATCTTTTTTATAAGTCTCAATCAGCCTCCTTGCCTAGCCCAAAGAACGCAATGTCATCTGCAACGGGAAACGGTCAGAGAGGGACTCATAGAAGTCTGTTTGGGGCTTATTCCTTGAAAATCACCTACCTTATGTTTGTGACTATTTGCTTAACCCTGTTCAGTTCGAGGTCCTGTTGACTTACCACCGTGCGTGGCACATACACGCTTGCCCTTCATTGCAGGAGCACCACACCTCATCTTAGTGCGTTTACTTCGGGCACTGCAACGCCGACTCCTAATCCGTCCGCTAGTTCTAAGCTCGGCGCTTAAAAGTACATCTAAAGCTTGATCACCGGAAGATATCTTTAGGCTGTTGTGTATTCATAGATGTCTCCCGATGCTGTTAGATAGGGTGTGAATAGCGTAAGCTGCTGCACGCGCATTACCCGTAATCTATGATGCATGTTCCCAATGAATTGGATGCAAATGAGCTTGCCATCTTTTTCTTAGCTAAATTCCTTGCTATTGTTGCGGCTTCGCTTTTTCCTGAGAGAAGGGTTTTAGTTTCATGGTAAATATACAATTCATCGAGCATAACGGTAGTGAACACTCTGTAGAGGTATCAGCAGGGGGCTCTGTAATGCAGGCAGCTGTAACGAATGGTGTGCCGGGCATCGATGCAGACTGCGGCGGTTCCTGCTCCTGTGCTACCTGTCATATCTATGTTAATGAACAGTGGCTAGGGAAGGTGGGGGAGCTTAGTCCTACCGAGGAAGCTATGCTCAGTCTGAGCACTGACCGCAAAGATAACTCTCGACTGGCTTGTCAGATTCAGGTGACTGAGGAATTAGACGGTTTGGTTGTTACCACGCCTGAGTTTCAGTTCTAGTTTTTGAGCCTAGCGATAGAAGCTGAATCAGTATAAAGTTAAGGTCATGTGAGGTGGATTGCAGTATGAGCGATGTGGCGAGTGGCCCAGGGTCGAACACAAGCAAGTGGAGCATGGTAGGAAAGGATCCCTATGCCATGCCAATCGAGAAGATTGACCTATCTCATCCTGGAATTTGGCGAGCGAATGAGTTTCTGCCTTTCATGGAACGTCTTCGCAATGAAGAGCCAGTTCATTACTGTCCAGAATCTGCCGTTGGTCCTTATTGGTCGGTGATGAAGTACAAGGATATTATGGAGGTGGATACATCGCCGCATATTTATTCTTCCGAACCAACTATCGGTATCGTCGATAGCTTCGAAGAGTTTACACTTCCTGCATTTATTTCCATGGACCCGCCGAAACATGACGAGCAGCGCCGCGTCGTTCAAGATGTTGTAGCGCCAGCGAATCTTAAAAACTTGGAAGGCTTAATTCGACAGAGAGTCTGCACAATTCTCGATGGCTTGCCGATCGATGAAAAATTTGATTGGGTCGAACATGTCTCGATCGAACTCACTACACAGATGCTTGCCACCCTATTCGATTTTCCCTTCGAGGACCGAAGTAAACTGACGTTCTGGTCGGACGCAGCAACGGCAATTCCAGGTGGAGGAGTCGTTAGCAATCAGGCGGAGCGCTGGGACGCCCTGCAGGAATGCTTCGCCTATTTTATCCGTCTCTGGAACGAGCGCGTTAACGAAAAGCCGGGCAACGATTTGATCTCCATGCTTGCACACGGCGAAGCTACTCGCGATATGCCTCAAGAAGAATATCTCGGAAACATAATTCTTTTGATCGTGGGTGGCAACGACACCACTCGAAACTCTATCTCTGGTGGCGTGCTCGCACTAAACGAAAACCCCGTGGAGTACGACAAGTTGCGTGCGGATCCTAGTCTGATTCGCAACATGGTGTCTGAGATAATTCGCTGGCAGACACCGCTAGCTTATATGCGCCGCACAGCTCTTGTGGATACCGAGCTTGGGGGCAAAAAAATTAAGGCGGGCGAGAAAGTTGTCATGTGGTATGCATCTGGTAATCGCGACGAAGAATCTATTGAGCGAGCGAATGAATTTCTAATCGACAGGGCGAATGCTCGGCAGCACCTTTCCTTCGGGTTCGGTCTACATCGCTGCATGGGAAATCGGCTAGCAGAGATGCAGCTCACCATCGTATGGGAAGAAATTATGAAACGCTTTCATAAGGTGGAAGTGGTTGGTGAGATAGAGCGTGTGTACTCCAGTTTCGTAAAGGGCTATATAAATCTGCCAGTTAAGTTGCAGCCGTTGGACTAGTCATGTTCAACGTCAAAGCTCGCCAAGACAATCTCTAGGCCCACTTCTAAGTCTGCTCTCACTTCCCGAATATATTTTCCTTGTTGGTGCGAACGAAACGGCTATTGCCGTCTCTGCGTGTAAAGCCAACGCTGTCAAAATATTCGAGGATTTCGATGCAGAGGTTCCGGCCTATCTTGGAGGCATCGCGAAACTGTATAACGGAGAATCCATCCTCGTCACTCGCAGCTTCTATTAGCTGCTCTATAAAGCCGGCCAGAATCATGATGGTCTCTGGTAGGTAGTAGCGATTTTCCGCAACCTTAATCAGCGTGCCAGCCTTCGCTGACTCGCGTAGGATTCGCTCTAGGGACATCAGTGGAATATTCGTCATCTCCACAAGTTCGCGCGTACGCGGCGGTACGTAGCCTGCCTTTAACAATATGGGCCTTACCTGTTCGAGGAAGGCTTCTTCCTCAGGGCTCAGCGAGGTCTTGTGGCTTGGCAGGTGTAAGAGCGTGCCGGTGCGCTTGATTGCGTTCGAATCTAAGAGGCTCTGCAGTATGCCGTGGAAAAGCAGGTGCGAACTCGCGAAGTCGACACCATGGCTGAGAGAGGGCTCACTGATACCTTGTTGATTAGCTTGTTTTTGATGAAAATCTTTGAGGTAGCTCAGGATATTGTTGCGGTACTCGCTATGATAATTCTCGTGCAGCAATACCGGGAGTGAAGACTTCTCCAAGTTGAGGGAATGAAAGCCTATGTCCTCTTGTTTAAGAGTCTCGAGTAATTTTTCTATTGCAGAGTTGCTAATATTTCTACAGATCGAAAATTCTTGTAGCTTGATGCCGTCGACTTGTATCTTGAGAAGCTGCTTGAGGGCATCAATGCTGCCATGTTGCATCGCATTCAATTGTGCGAGTCGTGATTCACTGCTGCGTTTACGCCTGGGTATAAAAATATCGACAACGCGGCCGCCGCCCAATGTATGTTGTGATGCAGGGTCGCGGACGATGAATCGGTCGCCGTGATGCGCGATCATCGATTCAAGGCATTTTACTTGATAGAGACTCTCTCCCAAGTGTCGGATATTGACCACATGATGGGATGCGCCGATGTGCACATGGTATTGCGCACTGCTGGTCAGTTTAAAATCCGCATCTATAAAGTCTACGGTTGCATCTAGGCGATTGATCGGATGAAAGAGCTTCTCATCGATTAGCCAGTCACCTCTGTTTACGAGTTTGTGATCCAGGCTTACATTCATTGCGGCGCGCTGGCCATTATAAACTTCGTTAAGTTCAGTCTTGTCGAGCCTGGCGCTTCGAAGTTTCGTGAGTTCGCCCGACGCTGTGTGCTTGAGACTGCTTCCAGTCTTGATGGAGCCAGCTCGGACGCTACCCGTCAATACAGTGCCAATTCCCTTCGCGACGAAACTCCTGTCTATGAGATAGCGAAAATACCGATCGTCGTCGCCGCTTTCCTTTAAGGCGCTATCATCACCGAACTGGCTCTGCAGGTAATCGATGAGTTTAACTATGCCATCGCCACTTTCATTCGAGAGAGCAAAGATCGGCGCGCCCTTTAGGCTCGTTGTGGCTTGTAGTTGTTTGATTTCTTCAATGACAGTTTGAACACGATCGGGTTCGCAGCGATCGATCTTGGTCAGCGCTATAGCGCCGCGAGAGACGGCTAACAGATCGAGTATGGCGAGATGTTCGCGTGTCTGCGGCATGATGCCATCGTCGGCGGCGATGACTAGCAGCGCACCGTCTACGGCTCCCACGCCGGCAAGCATATTGTTGATGAAATCGATATGACCCGGTACATCGACGAAACCTAGGGTGTTGTTGCACTGGGCTCCATCGATGACGCTGGAGAAGTGGTGATAGGCGTAGCCCGGAACGATGGTTAGGCCACGGTTCTTTTCTTCTGCGAGTGTATCGGTATTGGTGCCAGTGATATTTGCCACCAATGAGGTCTTGCCGTGATCGACATGACCGGCAGTCGCAAATATGAGAGAGCGGGAACTTTTCTCTGAGGAATCAGGCATGACTTAGGGACACAACGAATACCGCGTGATGGGTATTCGGCTAATTATCGAAGCGCTCAGTATAGGCTAGTCGTGGCTAGTGATCTATGGTCAGGTCGCGTCGCTTCGATTGAACTTGATGATGAAGAAGATCATCGTTGCGAAAATCAGCGAGGCGAGTATGAAGCCTGCGTTTAGAATGCCGGTGGCCATGTTTACGATTCCATAACCAATAGCGCCAGTCAGCAACGCGTAGTAGAAGAATGGTAGTAGGGTCTTTCGTATTACCGCGCCTTCTTTGCCAACCAGACCTACAACAGCGGAGGCTGCAACCACGTTGTGTACACAGATGATGTTGCCCGAGGCCCCACCTACTGCCTGTAAGGCCACGATCCACGTTGGGTCGGCCATGATGCGTTCGCCCACACCAAACTGGAATAGCGAGAACATCATATTGCTCACGGTGTTGCTACCTGCGACGAAGGCGCCGAGTCCACCGATAAAGGTAGAGAAGAAAGGCCATGCCGATCCAGTAAGATTGGCAACTCCCTCGGCGAGCACCAGTGGCATCTGCTCGTAACCGGCCGCACCGCCGCTGGAATTGATGAAAACCTGAACCATAGGCACGGTGAACACCAGCGCCATGGAGGCAGGGACAAGTGTTTTCAGAGACTTGTCCGAACGCGATCTTATATTCCGATGGCTTTAAGCTATGCAAACCCATGGTTATTAGCGAGACGATAATGAATATCGTGCCGGGAGACCAGAATGGCTGAAAAGACGCGGTAATATCGCTGCCGAAAATTTGACTCCATGACCAGGTTGTTACGATGCTCGGTCCACGTAACAGTGGCTCTAAATTGAAATAGGGTAGGCGAGTAATAACTAAAAGGCTGGCTACGAATAAGTAGGGTGACCATGCGCGGACAATACCCATAATCGGTTTGCTCTCATCTTCGGCTTCGATCTGCATGCTGCCAGTCCACTCTTCGTCCCAGTTCTCTTTGTCATCAAAGTCCCAGATTTCATCTTCCTTCGGTAGTAAAAAACCAGCCTTTGCTGCGCTGACGACGACACCGAGACCTACGAGACCGCCAATAAGCGATGGAAATTCGGGTCTGAAATAAGTTGCTACTAAGAGATAGGGAATGGTCATAGCAAAAGCGGCAAACAAGGCAAACTTCCATACCTTAAAGCCTTCGGCGAAAGACCTATTCTTGCCGAAGAAGCGAGTCATTATGGCTACGACAAAAAGTGGAATAAAAGTTCCGGCGATCGCGTGAAGCAAGGCAATCTTCGTCGCGATAAACGCAAGAAATTGATCCCATTCCGCGAACCCTAATTGAGCAGCGTAGGCTGCCATCTCTGGGTCGGCCGAGAGTCCTGTGTTTACGCCGACCATAATGGGCGTGCCCATTGCGCCGAATGATACTGGTGTGCTCTGAATTATCATGCCGGCCACCACCGCGGCCATCGCAGGAAAGCCGAGTCCTACCATTAGCGGTACAGCTACTGCCGCAGGTGTTCCGAAGCCTGCTGATCCTTCGATGAAGGAGCCGAATAGCCAGGCGATGATAATGACCTGGATGCGGCGATCGGGCGTGATATCTGAGAAGCCTCGGCGGATTGCGCGAATGGCACCGCTTTGCTGCAGTGTGTTTAGCAGCAAGATGGCACCAAAGATAATATAGATCAGCGTAGCTGCTACCCACAGCCCATTAGCGCTGGCGGCGAGTACCTTATTTGCCGGCACCTGCCAGACGAAAAAAGCAAGTGCGGCCGCTACAACATAGGCGATAGGCATAGCGCGGCTCGCAGGCCAGCGTAGCAACACCAGGAAAAAGGCAACGAAGATGATAGGTAAAAGCGATAGTAGGGCGAGGATTCCTGTGCTCATAATTTTTTTCTTCTTAGTAGTGAGCGATATTTAGCAGCTTAGCAGATAATTCGGAATCTGCGAAACCCATTTACCTATGGGCATATCCTACGGGGACAAGCGCGCTCATAAGTGGAATAATGGGGTTAGAAGCCTGATTAGCGGGCACCAAATTTACCCTCAGAAGGAGCCAGACTATGGAGATTTCAACGATTGTGGTATTGGTGATTGTTGCCGCCCTGTTCTTCTACATTGTTGGTATTTATAACCAATTGGTTAGCCTCAAGAACCGCTACCAAAATGCGTTCGCGCAGATCGAAGTTCAGCTAAAGCGTCGCTATGACTTGATACCGAATTTAGTGGAAACGGCGAAGGCTTACATGGAGCACGAGAGCGGAACGCTCGAGGCGGTTATTGCTGCGCGTAATTCGGCGGCCAATGGTCTAGCTGCTGCTGCAGCCGACCCAGGAAACGCTGCTGCTATGCAAGAGCTCATAGGTCAAGAGGGCGCGCTCGCTGGCGCGATGACTAAGTTCAATGTTGTCATGGAAGCCTATCCAGACCTGAAAGCAAATCAGAACATGATGCAGCTGAGTGAAGAGCTCACCACTACTGAGAATAAAGTAGCATTTTCTAGGCAGGCTTTTAACGATCAAGTCATGGCCTTCAATACTTATCGCCAGTCTTTCCCGCCTGTAGCTGTGGCTGGATTCTTTGGGCATGGTGCAGACGCGAGCCTGCTCGAATTCGCAGACAGCGAAGCCATACAAGAAGCGCCAAAAGTCTCTTTTTAGCACAACAAAGGGTTCCCCTTTGTTGTTATGCTCCAAGATAATTTTGTACTTATAGGCTGGCGACGCTCACTATGAATTTTTTTGAATCGCAGGATACGGCTAAGCGCAACACAGGAAAATTAATTTTCCTGTTCGCTCTGGCCGTGCTGTCGCTTATTGTTATTACAAATTTTTTGGTCATGGCGGTCCTCTCTTTTGGTGGCGCCGGCATGACGAGTATGGCCGCCAAAACCGGCGTTCATTTCGACCCCATGATGTTTCTAATTATTGGAGCCATTGTAAGTTCGATTGTGCTTTTCGGTAGCCTCTATAAGATTAGCTCGCTCTCAGGTGGCGGTGCCCGTATCGCCGAGATGATGAATGGGCGTCTGTTAGTGTCTGGATCTGCTGATCCCGCTGAGCGGCGTGTCCTCAATATAGTTGAAGAAATGGCAATTGCTTCGGGAACACCGGTTCCGCCTGTCTACCTGATGGAAGAGAGCGGCATCAATGCTTTCGCGGCCGGATACTCTCCCAGCGATGCTATCGTTGCAGTTACCCGAGGAACTATCGACACGCTAAGTCGCGATCAGTTGCAGGGTGTTATTGCTCATGAGTTCAGTCATATCTTGCATGGCGACATGCGTATTAATATCCGCCTCATTGGTGTGCTGCACGGCATCATGGTGCTAGGTATTATTGGCTATCACCTGCTTAGAGGTGGCGCCTATAGTCGCCGCTCTAAGGACTCGGGTGGGATTGTATTTGTGGGTCTAGCATTGGTTATAGTGGGCTTTGTCGGTACATTTTTCGGCAATCTGATTAAGGCTGCTGTAAGTCGCCAACGTGAATACTTGGCCGATGCATCGGCCGTGCAGTTTACTCGAAACCCAGATGGCATAGGGCAGGCGCTGATGCAGATTGCGCGGAACCAAGACCGTTCCTATATTAAAAACCCCAAGAGTGCAGAAATAAGCCATGCCTTGTTTGAAGAGGGGCAGGTCTCGGCGCTAAGTCGTCTCTACGCGACCCATCCACCCCTTAACGATCGTATACTTGCGATCCTCCCGCGCTGGAAGGGTGACTATGAAGAAAGTGATTGGGATCGATCGGTACTCGCAGCTGCTGAGCAAAAGGAGAAACCTTTTGAGCAGAGTCGGCGGGAGAAGGCTACGGCGATACTAACCGGTGCCACTGGTGTCTTACTGGCAGATGCCGTGATCAACCAGGTGGGAAATCCTGACGGCAAACATTTAGATTACGCGGACGCCTTAGTGAGGAAAATTCCGCAGTTGTTTCTGGATGCTGCGCGCGAACCTTCAGGCGCGCGTGCGATTATATATTTTCTGGTGCTCAGCAAAGATGAGTCGGTTCGGGGTAGGCAGTTAAAAGTGTTGCAAAGCAGTGCCGACATCGGAGTCTTCGATGAGTTGCAAAAACTTTATCAGTCCGTGTCAGAAATCGCAGCACAGCAGCGTTTACCGCTGGTTACTATAGCGTTGTCTAGCATGCGTCAGCTGTCAAAGAATCAGTATCAATTGTTTCGAGGTAATTTCAAAACACTTGTCGAGATAGATAAGAAAATGAGTTTGCTGGAATGGTCGCTGCAAAAAATTGTCATGCATAGTCTAGATGCTGTGTTCGGCAAGGATGAGGCGCCATACTTTAGAAAGAAGAACTTAAAGAGTTGTAAAAAATCTGTTTCGGTATTGCTTTCAATACTTACTCATTCCACCGTTCAAGATGGTATGTTGAATGAGGAGACTTTCACCGCCGGTGCCGATGAGCTGAAAATGTCGCTGCAACTCATCGCTGTCAGCAAGATCGACTTTGATACCCTGAACAATGCCTTGGATGATTTGGCCGATCTAAAACCCCTGCAGAAAGCGGCGCTACTCAAGGCCTGTGTCCGCTGTATAACTGCCGATGGTAAAATTCAGGCGATAGAGACTGAGCTGCTTAGAGCTATCGCCGCGACCATAGACTGCCCGGTGCCTCCTTTGCTGTCAGATTAGGCGGACTAACTGCCAGGTTTTGACTCTTCAGCAGGTCTTCATACAATTCTTTTGTGAAACTTGGATAGGAACCATGGCTTACTTGCATTCCTGTTTGGCGGCCTTCGATATAGGTCTCTATGCTTTGCTATTTCCCCGTGTGATCAAGCGTTTTCTTGCAGCTAGCACACATGGGCAATATGGACTCGATCACTACGACTCTCGTTTCCAGTTGATAGACTGTAATCATGCCAAGGATTCTGCGCTGCATGATCAAGAACTCGAGTGCGGCACCCACTCCTGAAACGAGAGGCGAAGAGAGTGCCTGCGACAACGTCAGAAATAGTTCCGCGTCTTACCCACAGAACTGATCCAGCATAATATCTAGTCGGAAATTAGCAGCCACACAGGCAATGTCTGGCCTATCACGATCGGGTTCCATTCGGCCGACAAAAATTGCGCGCAGAGCATGCTGATGATTAGTGGAAGAACCTTTCCCTGACTAGTACCGAGTTTAGCCTGCCATTTTCGGAATCGCATTAGTGATTCTCCAGACAGTTTCTGAGTTACCTTAAAGTATTTCCAACGCGAAATTGCGTAATGTAGTTACCCTGGACCTGGATAGTTCGAAACTAGTGCAGGGTATACGACAGGTTTGATGTAAAGCTGATGTGCTAATTGATTGAGAGGAGAAGGGTTTAAAGCAGGCAGTCCGCACCATCGAGTAGGATATGTAAGCAAAGCCCTATGCCCAAGGCCCGGGTTTTAGGGTGCAGTAATAGTAGGGTATACAGCACGATGGGGATGGAGGTATGCAACGGATGAAAGCCAATGCTGCAACGTTCGGCATCATAGATTGGGCTTGCTAGTAGATGATCTATGTCGATCAGCAGGCCTGCAAGCATCAGGGCATAGTTCTTCAGCCAGGCTTTGTTGTAGAGTCCGGCTGCAAATGGCAGCGGCACTAGAAAATGAAGAATGATGTGTAAAATTTTCGCTGACTCTATATTGCCGTTATTCTAGATTACAAATTAGAACGTGCCGCGAACTTTGAAGGCAGACGCTTATTCCAGTAGTGTAGCAGTTCTGTTCGATCTCGCTCACGTCGTTGTCTATAACGTAACCATTATAACGGTAACGAATTCCACAGGCGTGGAAATTGTCGAAATTGTTGGCTTCTAGTCGATACGTGAAGTCGCGATAGCGAAGGCTAGGTTTATCAACCCCTTTTGGCCAGCTATGGGCATTGTGTTCATTATATTCATGGCCTTCCTCGGCTCCAGTTGGGCGTATACATTTGACTGGCTAACTGCTGAGAGCGCCGGGGCTTTTTCGATGAACTTGTGATATTCGTTCTTTTCAAGAGGGCTGCGAGGGGACTATGACTTGCAAAATTATTTACAAATATTGATCACATTGGTCGCGTCGGTAGCTTTCTGGCGGATGTATGATCCGCTAGGAGACTAGCCAAGCCCACGGGGGCTTCGGTCCTCTTTTTTTTGCGAAGGCCAGTTCGGTAATAGTTTGTTATCATTTCGACAAAGCATGAATTCGAAAGCGAATGGCATTCACCGGAAAGAAACATGACTGACCCGCAGAATTTATCTCCCCTCACATTTAGCCATCGCATCGCCCAAGAGGCCGATACTGACGCCATACGGCAACTGATGCAGGCATCGATAGCGGAAAACATGAAGGCTTTTCTCTCAGCGAGCGAGATAGAGGCGGCGAAGGAAACCATGGGTGTCGATAAAACCCTGATTGAAGATGGAACCTATTTCCTGATCGAGACAGTTCACGATGGCCAAACAGTATTAGTAGGCTGTGGCGGATGGGGCAAGCGAAAAACGCTCTATGGAGGCGATCATACAGTTGGTCGTGATGATAGCTTGAGCGATCCGTCAAATGATGCGGCACGAATACGTGCTATGTACACCCATCCTGACTGGGTTCGACGTGGAATAGGTTCGTTTTTACTTGATATTGGCGAGGGTGCAGCAGCAGAGGCGGGTTTCAAGATCATCGAGTTGGGATCAACAGTTCCTGGGGAGCCTTTATATCGTGCTCGCGGGTATGTCGAGATAGAGCGCAAAGTCGAGAAAGCGGCGAATGGATCTGAAAACACCGTCATTAAGATGGTAAAGACACTGGTCTAGTTAAGTCATAGGTCATCAATTGCTTGTATTGCTTTGATTCTCCATCTCATCTCCAGTCTCTACATTACAATTTCTGTCTGTTGAATTGGTCGGCTTGCAGATGACATTCTGCGTTTGAAACTACTATTCGCTAGAGGATAGTACAACCACTTACTGAGAAAACTTAAATTGTGGGAAACGGTGGGGCAGCAATCGGATGGTAAGATGCGAATTACTTAATTAATGCCTAGGTTGCAGGAACTTCACCTTCTTTACTTCGATTCTTTTTCGCAAACCAACGCAGGAAACGACGCAGTGCCAGCGCAAGACCAGTCCAAACCATAAAGATTGTGGCAAATGATGCAATGCCCGCGATTGTCTGACCAGTTAGCCCCAATGCCTCTCCGGTGTGGAGGAACCTTACCCAGCGCCTAGCCTGTGCGCCTGGCGTCTGGCTGGTGAAGGGTGCCCAACTAATGACCGCTCCATCACTTACATCGAGAGTCAGTACATGGCGTTTCTGTGGTTGCCCACCGTCGCCCTCGTCTAGCGTCAAGTTTGCAGAATTTGCCGCTGTAGAGGGTATATTAAGCGTAATCGTGCGCCAGTCTTCGCTGTAAGTTTTTGCAGTATCGACTAAGTCAGAATAAGGCAGGCGACTCACAGGTGCTGGTACCGGAGGTTCAGTGCTTGTAGGCGCGCCTCTCACAGGTGGCTCTTCGCCTGCGAGTTGGTAGACCAGATTATTTGCCCAAGAATAGTTGAATACAGTGGCAGTAGAAATGATAACGACGAGCGGAATGGCAGCCCAAAATCCAAACACATGATGCCAGTTGAAATCCCTTGTATTGGCATCACTGTTCGATGCGTTAAACCAGACTCGCGCGCGCAGCGTTGCTCGGGCATAAATCTTGGGTAGCCACAGATAGATGCCGCTAAGAACAAGAAACAGAAACATCAGATTCGCCGCACCAGTGACAACGCGTGCAGAGCTGCGATTGTCGCCGGTCATGTTGAACCAGCGGTGCCAGCCGCGCACTGAGGAGAAGAAGGCACTCCAGGCATCGGAGTGCGGCTCGTAGGCTTGGCCGCTGTAGGGGTTGAGATATTGAGTCTGGCTGCGGCCCTGTCTTAGGACGGCAGGTGCGGTTGGATCTGAGCTCAGTATGAGGCTAGTCGGCTCGAATTCCTCAAGGCTTCGGCTAGCCGCTATCAACTGATCGGCGGTCATCACCTGCTGGCCCGCTTCGGGCTCGGTATAGTAGCTGCGGTCTTCCCATACTTGAGCTTGGCGCTCGTAGGTGAGGACGACGCCGGTTACTGACATCATCAAAACAACTACTCCAGCGCTGACGCCGCAGGTTAGATGAAGCCAGAAGATTGTTTTTCTAAACATTTAAAGACCACTAATAAATAACACAAATACGAATCATTCTCATTCTACAAGTAATTGATTCGCATTGTCACCCTTTAGTTGGGTGAATAGCGGGTTTGGGCGAAGTTGGCTAGGCTGGTTCGAGTTCTAGGAGAGTGTCAGGCATGCAGCCACCTATGGTGCAGCGAGCACAAGCAGCATGAAGCTGGAGGTGAGCGAATATCCGATACCACAGATAATCGTTGTCCATGCGGAGGTGGGATACCACTTTGTCAGCTACCAGGTGGCAATATCGAGAAAGAGAAAGGCGAAAGGAATAGTGATGAGCAGTGCTTCGCCTGGGCTGGAGATGCCTGCCGCATAACTAAATATTCATCTCACAAAAAAGAAGACAAAGGAAATGCCGAAACTAGAATAATTACGGATTGGGTGAGCATGGCGGTCTAGCTAAGTTGCTTACGCAAATGATACTAATTCAAGCGGTTCTGCTTTGTTAGGAAAGTGACGTAGATTCGAGAGTTAAAACGGTAAATCTATTTGTACTAACTCTTCCATGCTGCTTGGGCTCTCAGAGTCGCCTTGATAAGACTCCAGCATAACTATCACTCCAAAACCTAAGTCAGTCCAGATGATTGCTCTGCTGTCTGGATATGTCAGTGTCATTTTTATTGTACTAAATGTACCGCCCTGCACAGTAGTGGGTTAAAGGCGACAGCTTAAACGGTTTTATCAGTTAGGAAATTAAGTCCAGCATCGGACAGAGATGTCTTGCCACATTGCTTATTGGCAGGGATGGCAATATCCATGAGTTTTGGATTTATTAGCTTGAGCTGCTCCAGAAGACTATCGAGCTCTTGCCAGCTCTTTACTTGTAAGCGGGGATTTGATTGACGCTCCTCTAAGATGGTCGATTGCGTCCAGCCTTTGTAGTCATGACCTGGAAAGACAGTGGTTTGATCTGGCAGCTTCAATAATTTATTAAACAGGCTGTCATACAGCGCTTCTGAGGATCCATTCTGGAAATCTGTTCGTCCAGTGCCTCTTATTAGAAGAGTATCTCCAGTAAAAACCACCTGTTGTTCACCGTCTAGAAACAAGCAGTAGGAATCATCAGTGTGTCCTGGGGTATAGATTGCCCACAAGACGAATGATCCCAGTTGCAGGATATCGCCATCTCCAAAAAACCGGCCTACACAGGCCATTTCAGAAGGCTTGCCAGCTAGGGTTTCACAGCCTGTGATATCACGGAGTTGGCCTAAGGCAGTAATATGGTCCGCGTGACAGTGAGTGTCCAAGGCATACTTTAGCTGAAGTCCGAGGTCGGCCAGCAACTGGATATAGCTGGTTAGTTTTTCACTGACAGGATCAATAAGTAATGCAACCCCTGCGTCAGTATCTGCTACTAGGTAAGTGTAGGTAGAAGATTCACTATCGAATAATTGCCGAATTAACACTGGATTATTTTTCAACTTGCTAGACCTATTCTGCTTTGGGATTCAATTTCTTGTGGCAACACAAACCAACGCAATTTGTTGGCTGATTCAGGTAGAGACAAACTGTAGCGAACTCTACTTTCATCAACTTTATTTAATTCGATTAAAGCTTCATCGAGATATTTTGAGAGGGGTTTCGCTGGGTCTATAGCGGGTTGTTGTTCCTCTGCAAAAAGGGAGTCTAAACAAAGCGACTCCAATTTCATAGATGCGCCCTGATACCGCCAAGTACCTGAATCAGTATCGAACTGGTAAAACGGGAGAAGCTTCCAACCGAGCGCAGACACGTATTCAATGGCTTTTAGTAGATAGTCGAACGTCTCTTCATTGATGAAATAGTTAAAATTCAACCGAACCCAACCCGGCCGCATCACCATATGACCTTTATTGAGTTCTTTCTCCAGCTTGCGAGAATAACTTAAGTCCATGCCTAGAAGTTCATGACCATAAGGTCCTGCACAAGAACAGCCTCCGCGAGCCTGGATGCCAAAAAGATCATTCAACAAAGCCACTACAAATCCATAATGCAGGTCAGCTTCTGCGTGCTTGATTCTAAGAGAAAATATCGAAAGACCTTCTTGGGATGAATCACCTAAAACTTCTATATTTTTATTCGTCTTCCATTGCGCTAATGCACGCTCTTTAAAGCTCGCCTCCAAATTTTCAATTAGGTCAGTTCCCACTGCTTGCTGCAATTTGAAAACCAGTCCAGCCCTAATAGATTCAATTATTGCCGGTGTGCCGCCTTCTTCTCTGCGTTCATGATCGGTAATGAATTGATGATCAACTGGGGTGACATACAGAACTGTGCCTCCACCAGGAGACGCGGGAACTGAATTTTTGAGTAATTGCTTTTTGACAATCAACACACCTGGCGTGCCGGGACCACCAACAAACTTATGCGGGCTTAGAAAAACCGCGTCCTTTGAGCAAGCGCTATTGATAGGGTTCATATCGATGGAGACATAGGGCGCTGCTGCGGCGTAATCCCAGAAAGACAGAGCATCGTATTGATGCAGGAGCGCTGCTACCTCATCGACATCTGTCTTTAGTCCTGTGACATTTGACGCGGCAGAAAAGCTGCCAATCTTGAGTGGCCTAACAGCAAACTCAATGAGCTTTTTTTGTAACATCTTGGTGTTCAATCGGCCTGATTGAGCCAAGGGAATGACAACAACATCGGCTATAGATTCTCGCCAAGGTATTTCGTTGCTGTGATGTTCGTAAGGGCCAATGAATACAACTGGTCGAGAGGCAACAGGAACTAGATCTAGAAACTTATGCCGTTCATTCAAGTCCGCGGGAAGCCGCAGATTCAAAATATCGATCAATTTGTTAATTGCAGAGGTAGCACCAGAGCCACAGAAAATAAGTTGATCATCTTCAAACGCATTGACGGCTTGTTTTATAGTCTGCCTCGCCTCTTCGCGGTACGCAGTAGATTGCGCGCCTGTGAAAGAGGTCTCGGTATGCGTGTTTGCATAAAATGGGAGCACTGAATTTGTAATAAATTGTTCGATGAAATCTAAAGAACGACCAGAAGCGGTGTAGTCCGCGTAAACAAGCGGTTTCTGTCCGAAGCTGGTTTCGATTAACCGACTATCACCTATAATAGAATCTCGAATCTTAGCGACTAGCTCTGTACTCATTGCATTGCTCTCCAAAGTTGCAGGCAATGGTATCTCTCTAGGAGGGAGACATTGTGTCTAATTACTCTATTTTTCTCTCGATTATGATCTATATGTTTCTTATTATTCAAAATATAGGCACAATATTCCAAATAATTAATAATTAGTGAATCAAAAGTGGATAAACAAGACCTATTCCTGCTTCGATCAATTCAGCAAGACTCATCTCTTTCTACCGGGGAGTTGGCCGAGAAAGTTGGCATGTCCAAATCTGCATGCTGGAGGCGATTACAAAGGTTGACAGCTGACGGCGTGATTAAAAAACAAGTCGCAATTTTAGATGCGCAGAAGCTCAACCTGCCTCTGACGGTTTATATTTCTATTCGCACTAACGAGCACAATGACAATTGGGCCTCTCAATTTCAAAAAGTCACTCAGAATATCTCTGGAATTCTTGAAGTGTATCGAATGAGCGGAGACTTAGATTATCTATTGAAGGCTGTAGTGGAAGACATGCAGGGCTATGACAAATTGTACAAGCAGCTCATAAAAGCAGAGCTATTTGATGTCAGCTCTAGTTTTGTGATGGAGACGATGAAGCAGACCACTGAATTACCTCTGCACAGCAATTCTAGTTGATTGAATAGCAAGCGGGTTGGAGTGAGCCTAGCCCAGTCGTCTTAATCCAATTCAAATTCGCACAATGCCGACAATTATTGTATTTTTGGCGCTGGCTTTCCTTCCAAATGAATCAGTAGCTTGGTAGCACGGCTCTCAATGGAAGAAACTAACAACTAACATTCACTGAACAGGCATTACTCATGTTTTTTTACTCTCGTCTTCAAGCAAGTTTTAGATATTACCTGTCATTTGCCGCGCTACTAAGCATAGGCCTGATAGCTGCTCAGCCATGCTTGGCTCAAGAGCTGACCAAAGAAGAGGGGATCGAGGACTGGGTCGCTGCAACCATGTGTGCGGCGGATAACCGCGCTGTAGACCTAAGACAGGGGCCGTCCTTCTCCTTTACCGGTGCTGATGGCAACAACCCACGCCATCTAGATGCCTCGCAGGCGGGCCTTACCACGGGCGATATGCCGAATCTGGAACTGGCCTGGGCGGTCGCTTTTCCGGATACGTCCAGTTTGCGTGCCGCGCCGGTTATAGTTGGTTCAACAATTTTCTATTCCGCCACCGATTCGGGTCGAGTTTTTGCGCTGGACACCAACAGTGGCTGTGCCAAGTGGGTCTACAATGCCGACAGACGGCTGCGTTCTTCATTGGCTTACGGGGTAATCGATGGCTTGGCTACACTGGTTTTTGGTGATGGTCGCGGCATGATTCATTCCATTAACGCGGGAACTGGCGAGGCGATCTGGGTAGCGAGCGGCCAAGCCTCTGACAACCAAGCAATGATTACCGGCACACCGGTTATTCATGAAGACAAAATAATCGTGCCACTTTCCGGTTCCGGCGTTGTAACCGGAGGCAATCCGAATTTTGAATGTTGTGATAATCACGGCGCCGTCACCGCGCTGAATGTGCGCAGCGGAGAAAAGCTGTGGGAATACCACACCATGCCAACGGCCGAGTACACTGGCATGGTCAGCTCAACCGGTGTTAAGCAGCGCGGTCCTTCCGGAGCTCCAATCTGGACTACACCGACAGTGGATGCGCAGCGAGGTCAGGTTTATGTCACCACTGGTGAAAACACTTCGCACCCGACTACTAACACCAGCGATTCAGTTATCGCCCTGAACCTGGAAACAGGGGAGGCCAACTGGGTCTTCCAGGCTCTAGAGAACGACATGTGGAATTTCTCCTGCAGCGCCGGTGGACCTAACTGTATCATTCTAGAAAATACAAACTCAGTCGACTTTGATTTTGGCGGTCCAGCTATCCTAGTAGATGGCGGTGATAGGCAGCTGCTTATTGCCGCCCAGAAATCTGGTGACCTCTGGGCGCTGGATCCCGACACGGGCGGGCTGGTGTGGAACCAGCGCATCGGTGAAGGCACAGCACTAGGCGGCAACCACTGGGGGATCGCCACCGATTCCGAGCGAGCCTTCATGACCATCAATGACCCTGGCACTATGAGCGAGAACATTCGGCCGGGTATATACACTTACTTCGTTGCAACCGGCGAGCCAAGTTGGTCCTACGAGGTGCAGTCAGAATGTGGTGACGAGCGCAGCGATAGACTGAGGCGTTGTGAATCACTCTATGGTTTCTCAGCTACGCCGTTGTCTGTAGACGGAGCAGTTATCACTGGTGGATTAGACGGTCGCCTGTTTGTATTCAACTCGGACACGGGCGAACAGCTCTTCAAGTTCGATACAGCTCAGGATTTTGAAACGGTCAACGGCGTAGAAGGGTATGGCGGTTCCATCGACAGCCATTCCATTGCCGCGGGATCTGGCATGGTGTTCGTAGGTTCCGGTTATGGTTCTTTTAGGCAGGTGGCTGGTAACGTGCTGCTGGCTTTCAAGCCGTCGGAATAGGGCTATCTCGAATCAGCATCTAATCAAAAAGAAATCAGTCTGGGCTGACTCCGTATAACTGGCGACGGAAACAAAAACGCCCTGAGCTAGTCAGAGCGTTTTATCGTAATGAGATATCAAGTATTCAACCCGATATCTTAGTCGTTTGTGGCTTTTCTATAACTTGTAACTAAATTCCATACCATAGACTCTAGGCAGCGTAATGCCAGAGTTATGACGGTAGAACTCAGCCTCACTTTGGCGATATATCCCCAAGTTGGCTACGTCATCGAAGATATTATTAACGAACGCTGATACTGCCCAATTATCATTAGGCGATGTCCAGGTTGCTCGTAAGTCAGCGCGGCCGTAGGCCTCAGCCTTCTCTTCCTGGGTCTCGAAGGGTGAGTAGAAGACTTCATCAGTCCAGCTATACACGCCAAAAAGCTCCAGCTGCGCTCCGCCATTCATTGGGATATTATAGCTTCCCCATGCGGTGAACTTGCCCTCAGGAACCTGCAATAGCTGATTGCCTTTAATGTCTTCTGTCAATGTGTCGAATTCAGGATACAGCGACTCCGGCACATCTTGTCTACTAGAGTCAGAGACTAGCAACGACTCCGTGTATTTACTTGGCGTGTAACTGAAGTTACCGCCTAGTGTCAGGCCGTCAGTCGCCAGCCACAATATTTCGGCCTCGATACCTGTCACCCGGGCACCCGGCGCCTCTAATACAGAAGTAGTTGTTCCACCAATGGACGTGACTTCGGTTCCCACTGTATGAATCGTGTCGTAGTCATAGACATAGACAGAGGCATTCAATTGCAGGGTGTCGTTTAAGAACTGTGATTTATAACCAATCTCGTAAGCTAACAACTCTTCTGGATCATAAGTGTCCGTGTTGCTGAAAAATACCAGATTAAAACCACCTGAACGGTAACCGGATGTGGCAGAGAAATACATCAATGAGTTATCAGTTACATTCCAGTCCAGATTGATACGCCCGGTTGTCTTCTTGTCCGTTCGGTTAAAGGGTCGGTAAACACTCAACGCAAATGGAATGCCGCCGTTGGTGACCGCTGGAGTAGGTTCTGTGATTGAGCCTGTGCCATCGTCAACCAAGCCGCCATTTGTGCGATTTACTGCAGCTAGGCCGCCGTAAAGAGCCAAAAAGCTGGTTGCACCAGTCTCTGAATACCGCCACAGATTCTCTTCCGCGGTCACTTCGTCTTCGGCATAACGTATGCCTAGAGTAAGAGTGAACACGTCGTTGATATCCCAGACACCTTGAGTATAAGCGGCGAATGCCTCACGTTTGGTTTGCGTAGCGTAGAGCAAGTCTGATGCTGACGTTTGTGGGCCGTGAATAACGTTCAAGTCTGGGTTGCTACCGTTGTCACCATACCAGGCTGAGGTTTGTACATTGTTGCCGCCGTTATTCTGGGCGCAAGATGCGGCAGGGGTCGCAACATTGCAGGACAGTTTCGCACTAAACATCGAAACCATCGGCCTGCCTGAAAAAGCTAGGGTACTGGCAGTAATGCCCGCCAAACCCGGAGCTCCAATGGCTCCCGCAGCGCCAGCGCTTAGCGAGGTATTATCCGCATAAGGGTTAACCATCCTGGATTCGGCCAGTGAAGAGTAGAAATCTCCGCGCTGATCGATAGTTGCATCATAAATGAAGTAGCCGGAAGTGATCGATACTGTATCGCTGATGTCGTAGAAGGCCTGAAATTCGTGAGAGGTATAATCCGCCTCGTGGTTCACGTAAAACTGGCGATCATGAAACTGACTGGCCGTATTATCGTCATCGGTTGTTCGCTTGTAGCTGAGCCTGTTGTACCCGAATATATATTTCAGCTCGAGCTTTTCATTCACATCCCAGGAGATATTAAACTGAGTGCCTTGCTGCTTAAAATTCTCTCTGTTCAGGCCGTTGGTGGCTGCGCAGAGATCGTCGCCAGCGATGTCGCCAGGGAACACGCAGTCGTTGTATCTGGCCGCTGATGCGTCCGAGGTATTGTTAAATCCATCCAATGACGCTGCTGCATTATGAACCCCATTGAAAGCGCCAGGATCGATTCCTGGCCGAACACGTTGGGCTTGATCAGCTGCGCCAGTAGTCGGATTGGTGAAGTTTAAGATGGGCTGGCTTTGATCGTACCAATTGTTGTTATCAAAATTGCCAGGATCAGTATTTGTGGTGTCGATAAATCGGTAACCAGGAACTAGGTTTGCTGTGTTTCGACTTCCTTGCCCATCTTCATTCAATACCACAAGGCCAGCGCCGTTAGCACCGCCGAATGAACGATCGATTTCCATGAAGTTCTGTCGCAAATTAACTTCAATATTATCGGTCGGTGTCCATTTAAACGATACGGCGGCGTTCTCGGTACCAAGGCCATCGATATCGGGTCCAGTGCCTAGTTCCTCTATCACGCCATCACGGTCGCGAATAGCAAGGTTTATCCGTGCTGATAACGTGTCTTCGATCAGCGGCACGTTGAGCATGCCGTAGGCTTCTTGCGTACCAAAATTACCTATGATGGATTTGAAAGAGTAATCAATTTCATCAGTGGGCTCTTTGTAGAGCACATTGATCGCGCCGCCAACTGCATTACGACCGTAGAGCGTTCCCTGAGGCCCACGCAGTACTTCGATGCGCTCGACATCCCAGAAAGTTGCTGCCGTGGCAGTTAGCAAATCTTCAGAGTAAACGCCGTTCATGTAAGTTGCTATGCCAGGATCGCCGCCGAGTGCGCGGAAATTTCTACCAACGCCCCGAATTGTAGCGTCGTAAGGTTGGATGGTTGTAGCGGGGACGAAGTTTTGTAGGTCTTCTTGATTGCGAATTCCAAAACTTTCCAACGAATCACCTGTTATCGCGGTAATGGATATGGAAGTATCTTGAACTGATGCTTCCCTTCTCTCCGCTGTTACTGTGACCTCTTCTATGCGCCTTTCATTTAATTCGGCTTCAGCGGCGAGCAGCCCGTTCGGCGCATAACTTGCGCAGAACAATGCCGAAGCACCGATTAGTGTCTTCGTGATAGTGTTTCTCGATTTCATATATTTGTCCCCCCCCGGGAATAATAATTTTTCCCCCTAGGCAAAATGCTACACAGACTTTTGCTTTCGGAGTCTTTTTGACAAACTAGGCAGACCAATGAATAAAAGATTCATCCTCTACCACGCATAAGCAATCTCTTTGGTTAGATTTTTAGAGAGTTTAGTTATTCTCATTTCGAATTATCGGCTGAAACCAGACAATTCTCCCTTTTTACACGAAGCTTCTTTGCAATCAGATAAATTGCAAAGTCATCTGTTCCAAGATGCTTTTGGAACTGTAAGTCAGGAAATTTGCCTCCGATGAATCGAACGTATAGGAGGTCGAAGCACAGGTCAAGAGATATTCCGAGAGCGGGCTTGGGAAGGAGTATTCCTTTTTGTTACTTAAATTCTCGATTATCAGCGGGCGGGGAATATCTTTTCTGTCACACTTTCTCAGCCGGTATGATATCGAGTGCGACGGGAATTTCAGGATTTTCTTTTTGTCACAAATTAACTAGTTGCGTTAAGGGTTTGAGTAGTAATCTCCAAATTCGCAGCAAGAATAGTTGAGAAAATAATGACTCCAAGATTTTTATATATGGCCTTAGTTGGTTTTTGATTGAATTTCATCAGACCTAAATTTTGTTACGCATATACCCGAATTTCCTTTCAACTCTTTTTACAGAGAATAGCATCTCAGCTGATAAGACAGCTGAGTATGGTGACTTAGGCGCTTGCGCCAATTTGGTGCGGCTTCATCCTTGCCAGCTTACTGGTTTCTGTTCACGATGAATTAGGGCTCGAATTAACCAAGTGTCTTTTTTGTGGTCGATGCAGAGGTAAAGGATTAGTGATTACCAATCAGCTTTTATATCGCCTATCAAAAATTTGCTGTTGTTAGCGCGAATGACAATCTAATGGCTGTTGGTACATCTATCACGATTGACAGTAATCGTCTTGGTTGCTGGGGTAGAGGAACACAGCTCTCAATAGCGCGGGAACTAATTCGCTAAGGCCATCTGACCAACCACTAATGTCTCCGCTAATCGGGCGAAGCTATTACATGGTTATAGAGCGGCATTGCAACAGATAGAGTTGCCCATCATGAAATGCCCATTCGATATCTATATGCTCACCGTAGATGGCTTCACAGTTTAGCGCAAGATTGTGCAATCTATAGAGCTGATCCTCACTAAGACAGAGAGAATTTTGCCTGATCTGGTCAACCTCCTGCTCCCTCGTCTCGCCTTGCGCTATGGCAACGAGCTCGACATCTTTGTCGCCTAGAACCTGCTCGAGTACGCTCCCCTGGCTAGATATTCGAAAGCTGTCTGGAATAACCATGCCGGCAACCACAGCCTCACCAAGGCCACAGCTGGCTTCGATATACCGTTCATTAGCATTTGTAATAGGATTTTTGGTAAACATAACACCAGCGACTTCGCTCAGAATTTGTTGCTGAATGGCAACGGCTATTGCGGGCTCTCCCTCAACGGCCATCTTAGCGCGATAGGCAATCGCTTCTGCAGTAAAGGCGGAGGCGTGAACTTGTTGTATAGCCGTTATCATAGACTCTGCATCCATGATATTCAGTACAGTTAGATGCTGACCGGCAAAACTAGCGTCCACGGAGTCTTCACCCACTGCACTGGAGCGAACGGCTAAGGCTGGCGCGAGCTCAGCGAATAGCGGTAGAACAGTCGCTACAGCTGACTCATCTTTATAGACGACTGCATCCACCAGATCGACTGGTAGCGCGTAGCCTCGCGGAGCTGGCAAGTTAGCCCGCAAAGCAACTCCTAGGCTGACACACTTTCCACCGAATCGAGACTCCTCGATTGCATCCTTAAGAAGTACGGGTTTGCTAAAATGGGCACTCAAAGAATTTCAACCCCCCCCGTATCACCGTTTACTCGAATTTTGTCGCCATCATTTATCAGCTGACTCGCGTTCTTCGTGCCTACTACTCCCGGCATACCAAATTCGCGACTAACGATAGCGGCATGGCTAAGAATTCCACCCCTATCTGTGACTAAGGCTCCGATAATAGGAAGCACGACATTGAATCCCGCCGAAGTATTCTTGGTGACAAGTATGTCGCCCTTCTCGAGCCTATCAAAATCGCGTGTGCTGAGAATCACTTTGGCAGTTCCTTCATAGATTCCTGGGCTCACCCCTAGGCCGCTGATCTTCTCAGTAGCCTCTTTCGGTTCATCGAAGACATTCCCCATAACTAAGCCGAATGCCCTCAAAGTGGGCTGAATCTTAAGGGGAAGCAGTTCTAGTGGCGGTGGGTCGGACGGCGGGTCACCAAGAAAATCAGGCACCTCATCGATGTTCTTTGTTAGTCGCCATTCACGCCTTTGGGATAACAGCTCATCGGTTGCGGTAGGCTCTCCCTTCAACAAACCGATTAACTCATCGTGCGAGGCGTCCAACGACAGCTCTGCATTGGAGAGAATGCCCTCCTCGAGCAGGCGTCGCCCAGCTTCTAAAATAGAACAGCGCGAAATGCCAGCACCCCATATATCGTTGTAAATACCTCGTTCATCTCGCATTCGATTAGCTGATCTTGCATCCGCGAGGCAGAGGTCAAACTCGGCATGATCCGCTTCTGGGATTTTCCCTCTTATTGCTTTCTCTAGCTCTGCGTCAAATCCAGCTTCACTAGCAGGCTCCATAGCTTCAAAAATTCTCGCCATAATGATATTTGGAGACTCGCGTAAAGTTTTCTCGGATATACAATACCCACCAATCAGCATGTGCCCGGTGATAGTGAGGTAGTCTTCTAGTGCAGCGTTGATTTGTAAATTTTCACGTAATCCATTCAACGCCGTACCTGGCTCCAGACCATCCAAGTCTTTCTTAGTAATTCCGGCCGCGCTCATAGCTTCTACCACTGCGATTAATTGTTCTCCTCCTATGCCTTTCGATACTGGCGTTGAGCCTTTTAGCAGAGGAGCGATCTCAACTGGAGAGAGTCCCGATGAAAGTATTGCAACATCCAAGAAGCGACCGACCGGCATCAATGACCCAACAGAATACTTATGGTGGCGATAGACCATTTCCTCAGCATTTTCAAAGCAAGTATCCAAATGCGCAATCAATTCCGGCCTATCTAATTTCATCAAGTCAACAGACTGCAGCGCAGTATTTCGCGCGATCGAATCTTTCTTGAGCTCGTCCCATTCTGCTAGGTCTTGCAACCAGCGACGCGACTGAACTGCCTCGTGAGCTGCATTTACTCGCGACCTAAGTTTAGGATGGATCTTGAACATGAGTTGTATCAACCACTTTGAGGGCGGGCTGCTGCCCGGCTTTCCCATCAATCCAACCTGTTGGGTGAAGAAAAATCCGTGTATGAAGGCTGGCTGCACTCGATCTAATAGAATCCCATACTTATCTAAGCTTTCATGGAACCCTCTCGGCAAACCTTCGAAACAATGGCTGGTGTATACTGTCATCGCTCCGCTGCTATGCGTAGTATCCAAAGTCCATGTACCCGGACCCGGCGCTTCAAATTTTCGCTCCATATGTTTCTCCATATCCACTATGAATCCTCCATCGGATCAGCTTTTTTATTCGAGACTGGCAAGAGGAAAGCTGACATCAATACGAAAAATAATGCACCTAAATAGTAGGGAATTACCGACAAATGCTGCTCCAGTGTAGTTGTCGATTCAGATCCAAGACGCAAAGAGAGAATGGAAATTCCCAATGCACCACCAAGATAACGCATAGTGCTTAGCCCGCCAGCGGCCATGCCTGCTTTATCTTTCTCGATAGCTAACATGCCCGCCGCCTGAACAACGGGCCCCGCCATTCCTCCAGCGAAACCCATTAAGGCCAAAGGAGCTATGATATCCATCGGCACTAGCGCTGACTCAAGATCAGAATATAAATATAGACCGAAAATATTGACACAGGCCGCCAACCCAGCGGTATAACGAATTCCAATTAGCCTTCCAGCTACTGCAGACATAGGACCGCCCAACATCATACTGAGTGTCATTGCTGTTAAAGCGCCGGCAATTTCAATTTCTGCGACTTGGCGAACATCTACGAAGAAGATGGGTAGCTGAAATAAAAGCGCGTACATGGTGAAATTACCAAACGCCGTAGTGAAGCCTGCGGCCGCATAGGCGGGCTGCTTAAAAAAACGCGGATCGAAAACAGGCTCATCAACCCTCAGCTGCATCCAGATAAAGAAACTGAGAAGCAACACGCCCGAAACAACCAAACGTAGATCGACAGAATCACCAATAAAACCAAGCTGCAGCGCTCCGATAGCGAAGGCGAGCAGTACCGTGCTGCGCAAGTCGAGTCGACCCTTCCTTTTCTCTATCTGAGGCTTCGATGTTATGACAATTAGACCTAGTGCAAGCAATGCCCAAGGCACATTTATGAGGAAGATTGCTGGCCAATCGAAGAATTGAGTGAGTGCGCCGCCCAAGAGAGGACCCACGGCTGCAGCCGCTCCCATGGTGGCGCCGAATATGCCGTACGCGAAAGGCAGCATGGATTCAGGAAGCTGCGTTCTCAACATAGCCGACGCATTCGGCACGATCATAGCGCTCGCAGCAGCCATCATCATTCTCGAAACCAGTAATACCTCTATGCTGCGAACCAAGTATGCCAACAGCGACCCGAGCATGAATACCACTAAGCCAATGTAGAGTGCCCTCTGATAGCCAATAATATCAC
>CASQMQ010000067.1 GCA_949430125.1 uncultured Pseudomonadales bacterium | reverse complement strand
TTGCCCTTTCCTGTAGGTGAATGACAAGCGGAGCAAGCAGCAACAGCAATCTCAGGGTTCCCTCCACGATAGAGCCTCTCAGCTAATTCTATCGACACCGGATTCGCCCCTTGTATTGTGGGCTGCTGCGAGGAGTACCACGCAGCGATGTCTTCCATGTCTTGGTCGCTCAGCGACAACACCATGGAGGCCATAATGGCTGATTCTCTAGCACCTGATTTGAATTCCTGAAGCTGTTTCACCATATACCTTGCGCTCTGACCCGCAAGTTTCGGGTTCATCGCCATAAGACTGTTTCCATCCACACCGTGGCATGAGCCACACAGGGCAGATTTAGCCTGGCCTGCGGCAGCGTCGCCCTCAGCGAGGAGTAAATTAGGTATTAGGCCTACAAATGCGGCTGCAAGTACTGCTATTACTGTTTTCTTCATGGGTTTTCCCGGTCACTTCCAACAAATTCAGATAAACTAGCGATCCAGCCAGTGTCCTTTCGAGGTTATTCTCGCCTCGACTGCTCCGATGTGTCTCTAAGGCAACTCGCGGCCTAAGACATCTGCAGCGATTCGGGCACAAGATTTATAAATCGCGGCCGCGAATTATAACGTAAATTGTGCAGTGACTCTATTTATCCTCGAATTCGACGATAGAAGCTGGACTGATGCATCTCTGGTAAACAGTGCTGGGATCAAAGATTTTCCAAAAGGTGTAAAAAAAATGAATTTTAATAAGGCTGAGTTCGTAACTAGCGCGGCAAACCTAGAGGCCTGCCCAGACAATTCTCTGGCCGAGGTTGCCTTTGCAGGTCGCTCTAACGCGGGTAAATCTAGCGCAATAAACACGATTACCGGCCATAATCGCCTCGCCCGTATCAGTAAAACGCCCGGGCGTACTCAGCTCATCAACTTCTTCGCGCTGGAGGAAGGCAGACATTTAGTGGATCTACCCGGTTACGGTTTTGCCAAAGTACCGCTCAAGGTTAAAGACAAATGGCAACGCGAGTTGGAACAGTATCTCCGCCAGCGCGAAGCGTTAGTTGGCTTGATTCTGCTGAGTGATATTAGACATCCGCTTAAGGAGTTCGATCGCATGATGATCGATTGGGCAGTGCAATCCGATCTACCTTTGCATATCTTGCTAACCAAATCGGACAAACTGAAAAGAGGTGCGGCACAAAACACACTATTGGCCGTGCAAAAAGAGGTTGCTACTCTGGACAATGTGACGCTGCAGTTATTCTCTTCGCTAAAAAATGTCGGCGTTGACGAAGCAAGAACGAAACTTGGCGAGTGGCTAGCTTCGCCAGATATGATCGATGACGCCGATGAGCCTCCAGCTGAATAACGCACGATCTGCTAATTCAATCTATAAGCTAGTGCGCCTCGTCCCAATTATCTCCAACACCAACATCGACAACCAAAGGCACATCGAGTGCCGCCGCTGATGTCATTCGAAACTTTACGCCCTGGGTGAGCTGGTCGAGATCTTCCTCACTCACTTCGAATACCAATTCATCGTGCACCTGCAATAACATGCGCGCATTAAGCTCGCCCATTGCTAGCCAATGAGCGATATCAATCATCGCTCTCTTGATAATATCGGCGGCGGTACCTTGCATAGGCGCATTGATCGCCGTGCGTTGCGCTGCCTTTCTTAACATGCCATTGCCTGCATGAATGTCCGGTAGGTAGAGGCGTCGACCGAATAGGGTTTCGACATATCCCTTTTCGTCGGCCAATGCCTGAGTCTCATCCATGTATTTCCTAACACCAGGATATTTTTCAAAATAACGATCGACATACTCCGCTGCTTCCCCGCGGCTAATGTTTAACTGATTGGCAAGACCAAAAGCAGACATGCCGTAAATCAAACCGAAGTTAATTGCCTTCGCGCTTCGCCTTTGATCAATACTGACTTCATCGACAGCTACGCCGAAAACATCTGCTGCTGTCGCCTTGTGAACATCTTGTGCATTTGAGAACGCACTCAGTAGACCCTCGTCTTGCGAAAGATGCGCCATGATTCTAAGTTCTACTTGAGAGTAGTCCGCGGCCAACATTTTATTCCCAGGATCGCAGATAAATGCCTGCCGCACACGTCGCCCCTCTGCGGTACGAATCGGAATATTTTGTAAATTAGGGTCCGTAGACGACAGGCGACCAGTAGCTGCGACTGCTTGCTGAAAGGATGAATGAATTCGTCCAGTGCCCTTGTTGATCTCGAGCGGAAGTTTATCCGTGTAGGTCGACTTTAGTTTGCTCAATGACCGATGCTCCAGGATAAGCTTCGGCAATTCGTAATCTTTTGCTAACTCCTGCAATACAGGCTCGGCCGTTGAGGGCTGACCTGTTTTCGTTTTCTTTAGAATTGGCAATTCTAGCTTCTCATAGAATATTGTTTGCAGTTGCTTCGGCGATCCTAAATTGAATTCCTCTCCGGCTATATCGAAGACTTGAAGTTGTAGTTTTTCTATCTGCTTGCCTAGCTGCTTACTATGTTTAGCAAGTGCAACCGCATCTACACGAATTCCATTTCGCTCTACTGTATTCAACACCTCGATCAGTGGCAGTTCATAATACTGATACAGGCCGAGCAGGTGTCCGTCGCTGATCAAGCTTTGTTGCAGGGTGGCAGATAGACGCAAGACATGGTCTGCCTTTTGTGCGGCGTATAGAGCGTAGTCTGAAAGCGCTACTTGCTGCGGGCTAATTTTACCTCGACCCTTGCCCAGAAGGTTGTTGATATCGATGGGCGTCAGCTCTAGATAATTTCTAGTTATCTGTGGCAGCTGATGCTTCGTTGCGACAGAGTTAGTGACATACGACGCAAGATGCACATCGTGCTTAACCGGCTGTAGGTTAATTTCGTAGTTTTTCAGAACATGACCGATATGCTTTAGATCGAAGCCGACTTTTATGACCAATGGGTTTACCAGTATTGGCTTTAATTGATCCAGGCACTCCGCGCTATCAAGCTGGACTGGCACATCATCATAATCATGCAAAAAAGGAATATAGAAGGCCTTACCCATTTGAATACAGATTGCGATACCAAGTATTTTTTGATCAAGAAAATGATCCCCGATCGTTTCCAGGGAGATACTAAAACTCGAAGATGCTGCAACTTGTTCGAGTAGAGATACAAAATCTTTTTTATCTAGAACTAATTTGTAGTCTACGTCTTTTTCGGCAATTGACACATCGACTTCTTCGATTGCAGATTCTTTAGTTGCGAGCTTCTTGGTCAGAGGTGATTCAGCCACACCTTGATCCTCCAGCGCTTTTACCCACGACTTGAATTCCATTTCTGAGAACAGTTCGTGTAGCTTTTCTTTATTTTCCTCGGAGGCGACTAGCTCTGGTATTTTAACATCAAGAGGCACGTCCATCTTAATTGTTGCGAGCTCATAGGAGAGCCTAAGTAGGTCGATATTTTCGCGCAGTTTCTCTCCGACTTTCCCGCCTACGGCTTCTGCGTTATCAATTATGCCTTCCATCGAGCTGTATTCCTGCAGCCATTTAACAGCTGTCTTTGGGCCAACGCTCGGAACGCCCGGAATATTATCTGACTTATCGCCCATGAGAGCGAGATAATCGATGATTCTATCCGGCGCGACACCGAACTTTCTGACAACAGACTCACTATCTAACAACTCGTTTGTCATTGTGTTGATCAGTGTGACTTTGTCGTTCACGAGCTGTGCGAGGTCTTTGTCGCCCGTAGAAATTAGCGTAGAGATTCCCATCTCTGTGGCTTGCTGTGACAATGTACCAATAACATCATCAGCTTCTACGTCGCTGACAATGATAAGCGGCAGGCCCATGGCTTCGATGATTTGGTGTATTGGTTGTATTTGCGAGCGAAGCTCGTCTGGCATTGGCGGCCGATTCGCTTTGTAATCTGTGTAAATTTTGCTGCGAAATGTTTTCCCCTTGGCATCAAAAACGATCGCTATATTGCTATCCTCATAATTCTTTATGAGACTGCGAATCATGTTAATGACTCCCTTCACTGCCCCTGTCGCCTGCCCTTTGCTGCTAACCAAAGGCGGAAGCGCATGGAATGCACGAAACAGATAGGAGGATCCATCTACAAGAATGAGCTGTTTTAATTCGGCCAACTTATTTTCCCTTTACAAGTTTGTACGAGTTTGAATTTACACTACGCCTATTCGTAGAGACATTCGTAAAAATCATCTGCTAAGTTAGCGATAAATTCGCTATAGGCATTCTCGCTAGAGTTTACATTTTTACCTAGCAGGTCAACGGTAATTTGTTTCAATTCGTGGTCATTTAAAACTGTGTTAACCAAATCCGAGCTCGAGTCAAACTCCAATAGCAAACACGACGGTCGCTGGTCGTTCACCTGCCTTCGCAGTGCTATAGTTTCGCGAATACCCGGCTGAACTTCCGGATCTTGCAAAATGACCATGTCATGTTGTAGGCCAAACTGTTGTTCAAAATATTGGTAAGCATTGTGGTAAACAGCATATTTCGTCGCGGATGGTGACTGAAACTTTTGTGCGATTTCCAGGTTTTTGCTTTCAATTTCACTGCTAAATTTTTCAAGGTTCTGGTGGTAGGATATCGCGTTGACTGGATCCATGTCCGCAGCCCGTTCAGCAATCACTTTGGCAATTCGTACTGCGTTTGAGCTATCTAGCCAAAGATGAGTATCGAGCTGCCCATCACCGATGCTATGCAATTGCAGTCCCGGTGTGTCGATAACTGTAATTGTCTTTGCTTCGAACCCTGCCTGCACAAAGAAATCGCTGATGTGGGTTTCAAGCAGGGGGCCTATCCATACTGCCATGTCTGCTCGAGCTAAATTGATGCGGTCAGAGGGTGACACGGTGAAGTGATGAGGCGATTGCTGCGGATCCACGATAGAAGAAACGCTACCATATTCCTGCACAACTGCCTCAGCAATCATCTGTAGTGGCTTAATTGTCGTGACGATATTTACGTCAGCACGACCTAACGAGCAGAGCAGACTAGTTAACAAAATAATGAAATGTGATATAGGCATCGGCAAAATTCAGGCAGATCTCGTCAACTCTAGAGTCTCGGGTAGCAAGGGAATATTTGACATCAATGCTATGATAACCCATTGTCCTGCCTGCTCCTACGCGAGTGAGAGCGTGGCAACATCTATAGTGCACACTGCCGAGGCTGTGACGAGTAATTCGAATGAGTATTCCCGATAACAGCAAAAATACAGCCTCCGATTCTGCAAACGATGTTCATGCCCGAAGTGTTCTGCTCGCGGCAAAATCAATCAACAAGAATTTTACCGAGAAACGAATTCTCGAGAATATCAGCCTGACTATAGAGGAAGGCCAGATAGTCACTCTGATCGGACCAAACGGGGCTGGTAAAACTACCCTGGTTCGGATCGCCCTTGGGCTGCTGCAGCCCGACTCAGGCGCCATCTACCACAGACCCAACCTGCGGATCGGCTATATGCCGCAGCGAGTCCACGTAGAACCCACGCTACCGCTGACTGTTAACCGATTCCTTCAGCTCGCTAATCGGCAAGATAAAGCGTTGCTATCCAACACCCTAAAAGATCTGAAAATAGGCCATCTTGAAGGCCAGCAACTAACGGCCATATCAGGAGGCGAGCTACAACGTGTGCTACTTGCTCGCGCTCTACTACGCAAACCTGAGCTACTTATTCTCGATGAACCTGCGCAGGGCGTCGATCTCGCAGGGCAAGCAGAGCTGTATCAGCTTATTAGCGAGATTAGTGATAGACATCGCTGTGGTGTGTTAATGATTTCTCATGACCTCCATCTGGTCATGTCTTCGACCGATGAAGTCATCTGTCTCAATCATCATATTTGCTGCCACGGCAAGCCCGAACACGTCACCAATGACCCGGCGTACCTAAACCTATTCGGCGCCAATGCCTCCCAGAACCTCGCCGTTTACACTCATCACCATGATCATGAACACGAAATCGGCGGCAGCGTGAAGGAACGCAATCATGATTGATTCTATGATACTGTTCTTTAGTACGAATTTTGTGCTCTATGCCCTAGTAGCCGGCATTTCTCTTGCGTTAGTGGCAGGGCCGTTAGGCTCATTTATCGTATGGCGCCGCATGTCTTATTTTGGCGATACCCTCGCGCACTCTGCCTTGCTTGGCATAGCTTTGGGCTTGCTCACCGATAGTAATCCGCAGCTAAGTATAATATTAAGCTGCCTTGTCTTCGCTTTTTTGCTCACCTTGTTAGACCGAAGACCCTCCATTTCTACAGATACTCTATTAGGTATTTTAGCTCACAGCAGCCTCGCACTTGGCATCGTGGTACTAGCACTAGCCGATTCAGTTCGAGTCGATCTCGAAGCTTACTTGTTTGGTGCATTGCTCACCATTGGCAACGCCGATTTGATTTGGGTTTTAATAGTTGTTTCTCTTGTTGCCATCGTTCTTTCAGTATTTTGGAATGATTTCGTATCAATTACAGTCCACGCAGAAATAGCCGAAATTGAAGGCGCAAACGTAAATCGACTAAATTTAATTTTGGTTTTGTTGATCGCATTAACTATCGCAGTATCGATGAAAATCGTAGGAGTGTTATTAATAACATCGCTGTTGATTATTCCCCCTGCGGCGGCGCGCTCGATGGCGTTTACGCCAGAGCAAATGGCAGTAAGGGCGAGCATTATAGGATGTATCTCTGTAGTACTAGGCTTGATTTCGGCATTCTATTTCGACGTGCCAGTAGGGCCGTCTATCGTTGTTGTGGCTACACTAATTTTTCTTGTGTTTTATTTTTATCCGAACGTTCTGAAGAATAGAAACTAAGTGTTTTACTTGACTAGTTCGCGAAAAGCCTTTATCAGGTCTTGGTCGCGATGCGGGGCTCGCATCACTGCGTAGTAGTCACCCTGCGGATTTATTACGGCGATGTGAGCGCTATGTTCAATTAAATAGTCACCCTGAGCTACATCAACTTCAGACGGTGGACCACCATGCTCATGCGTTATTGCAGCTACCTCTGACTTCACCGCATCCCCGTAACCAACATACAACTGTGCCGCCAACTGTGCAATCTGCCCAGGGTCTCCACTGAGCCCAATAAACTCTTCGTTGTAGTTTGCCAAATAAGCAGCCATCGACTCAGGATTGTCTTGCCCGGGATCTACTGTTACGAGTAACACGCGCGGTTTTATATCTTGGTTAAAATCCAAGCCTGCATAAAATTGGCCCAGCTCGGCCATGGTGAAAGGACAGATATCCGGACAGTGCGTGAAGCCAAAGAAAACAAGATTCCAACTCCCCTGCAAGTCGACTTGGGTGAAGAATTCACCCTGCTGGTCAATCAGGCGAAATTCATTCAAGGTTCGAGCTTCGGGATAGATGGTGACGCCTATTTCACGCAGCGCCGCTTCACGGGTTCTTTCGCCGCGCAGCTGAAAGAGGGCGATCAGAGCTATAACGACAAGAACATCGAAGACTAGAAAGGCAATAAATACTGTCTTTCTCTTCGTAGTCAGTTGCATGCGAGGAATTCTGGATTAAATCAGGTAGTGATCAACAACCAAGGCGATGAAAAGCAAGGCCAGGTAGACGATCGAGTAGCGGAAAGTATCCATTGCGGTGCTTGGTTTTGGCTTGAACATGAGCAAACCGGACCAGCCAATGAAACCAGCACCCAGCGCAAGCGCCGAGACGAGATAGAGCAAGCCGCTCATTTCGGAGAAGAACGGGAAGACGCTTACGACTACCAACATTAAGGTGTAGACGATGATATGAATCTTAGTTACGTGCTCACCATGAGTAACTGGCAACATAGGCACGCCCGATTTGGCATATTCATCTTTACGGTGAATAGCCAGAGCCCAGAAGTGAGGTGGGGTCCAAGCAAATATGATTAGAACTAGAATTAACGCGCCGCCATCGATAGTGCCAGTTACAGCAGACCAGCCCAATAGTGGTGGCATAGCTCCGGAGAGCCCGCCAATAACGATGTTCTGTGGCGTCGCATGCTTTAAATAGCCCGTGTAGATAAATGCATAACCAACAAATGAAGCCAACGTAAGCCAAGCACTCAGTGGGTTAACCCATAACAGCAGTATTGCCATTCCCGCGACACCGATGACAATCGCGAAAAGCGCGGCCTGCTTGGGCTCTACGCGACCCTGCGCAACTGGCCGGTTGTGGGTACGCTTCATGATTATGTCGATTTTTCGGTCGATCAGATGGTTAACGACCGCGCCCGAACCGGCAACTAGGGCGATCCCTAGGTTACCCAGAATAAGTACATCAAGAGGCACCATACCCGGAACGGCGAGGAACATGCCGACCAGAGAAGTCAGGATCATCAACATGACAACTCGCGGCTTGCACATCTCGTAGAAATCACGCCAGCTACTACTGCTAATATTTGAAGCTATTTCGTTCACGGGTCAACTTTTACGCTAAATAGAATGGGTTTCTTGAGCGGACTATAACAGATACTGAGCCGCGCCTTTGTGTCGTGCTTTCGAAGCGCGGGCATTCAATCATGTTTGGCTTTGAATCTCAAGATCATTGCCTCGAACTCGCAGGTTGTTTTAAGCATTTTTTTAGCAAAATTTGTACAAATCCCTGTCGCAAATTTGACACTGACAGGAAGGTGTCAAAAATGCTTGATTTCGCGCATGTTTTAGGGGTTTTAGGCCGCAGATCACTTGCAGTGAATACCAATATTCTATAGCATTCCGGTTGCGCGTTAGGAGAGAGAAAAATCTTTGAATTCTTGGATAATTTCAAGTCTCTCAGAGTGTTGAAACTTCCCCGACCAGATAATAATAAGTTACAAGGATAGAGGCGAGTCAAAACTTCGAATGGGGAGAGCAATGGGGTCACTCATTGTCAAACCCTGCCGACAAAGTGATGGCATTGAGCTTCAACTCTTGTTCTCTGGGACGCGATGTACACAACAACTAATTTCCCCTAGTGCTTGGCGATATTTCTTCTCCATGACACTAGGGATACGTTCGTAATTTTTTAGAAGGAAGGCGGGTTTATGGCTTTAGCGGTCGTTATTTTCTTGTTGGTAATTGGATCAGTAATTTTCCATTTTGCCAGCCCTTGGTGGTTCACAGATATTGCAGCCGATTGGGGATTAATCGATTTCACTATCGACGTCACCTTTTGGGTTACCGGAATAGTATTTATCTTGTTGAATCTATTTCTGGCTTAC
>CASQMQ010000066.1 GCA_949430125.1 uncultured Pseudomonadales bacterium | reverse complement strand
GTTAAGCAACGCGATCGTCGCAAGGCTGCCGGCGACGATGCATTGATCTGCCACCACGGTCGCTGCGAGCGTGCCCTTCACTGGAAATCCCGTTAGCGGGTTAAGCAAATGACCGTAGCGAATTCCCTCGATTTCAATGCATCTGGCGTAGCTGCCACTTGAGGCAAGCGCACCTTGGGAGACTTCTACTATTCGGAGTTCTTGCGTGGGAGAAGAGGGGTCACTAATGGCGACGCGCCAAGGTCGGTCATCGGCCTGCGGACCTGCTACGCAGATGTCTCCGCCGAGGTTTACCAACGCGTGTGCAACCCCCTGATCTCTAAGCAAAGTCGCTGCCCTGTCAGCCGCGTATTCTTTTACGATGCCCCCGAAGTCCAGCTCCATGCCAGGTATGGTGAACGCTAGCTTTGGCGCATGCCAGTCGAGCTTTTGCCAACCCACTCGCTCGAGCAAAGTGTCTAGCGAGGCTGCATCTGGGACTGCAGTCTGCCCCTCCGGCTGAAAGTTCCAAGCCCGCCTAAGGAGCCCCGACGTAATGTCGAACATTCCCTTGCTCTCAGCATGACACGTCTGCGCGTAGTCCAACAACAAGGCGGTCTCATCGTCGACCTCTATCGAACGACCTTGTTCAGCCGCTAGGTTAATCCGGGATAAGAAGCTATCGCTAAGATAGCGCGAATACTTCGCCTCTAGCCGAGCCACGTCTGTGACCGCCGGCTCGCACTTTTCGCGTGCGCCATCAGATGACTCAGCATAAATACTGATCGAGCAAGCAGTGCCCATGGCCTGGAAATCAAGTTCATAGAAATCTAGCGGCAAGGTCAAAATGTATAGTCGATGCCTGCGGAGAGGCGAGTGAAGTCGATCATCGCCGGATTCGACGACCCTGAGGTACGGTAACGCTCGCCGCTCAGAACTAGAGTGTAATCACCTAGCTGTACGTTGAATTTTAGTCCCGCGCTAAGTGCATCGTATTTGCTGAGCCGGTAATCACTGGAGTTGAACTCCATCGTTCGCGCGAAATCTGTAGCCGGCGTGAAAAAGTCGGCAGCTTGTTGCTGGTAGTAGCGCACATTGGGGACAAGAGTGATCGATCGTGAAAATGATTTGTGTAGCGCGAAGTCGATCGTATGGGAACGAACACCGAAGTCGTCGTCGTAGAAGCGGTAGTTCGCATGAAACGCCGATCGCTGCTCACGGAAATAGCGCCTCCACGACGTTGTCCACGTAAATTGATTGCGCTCTTCGGGCCGATGATCAGAGAGCTTATAGGGGTCGGTTAGATAACCTCCTGCCCGCGTGCTACTTACGCCAGTTTGAATAATGGAAAACTGATTGAGGATCTGGGTAACCGAGAAGAACGCAGAGGTTGTCGATTTATTTGCGCTCGGTATCCGATTGAACAAAGCGGCATCGGTTGGATTAATATCGTCATCGGAATGAGCGATGCCTAAGCTTAGTGTTGTCGAGTCATTCGCCAATGTAAAACTTCCATCGACCGACGCGCTATTGGAGCGATAATCGTTCTCGTCAGAAATCGTGAAGCTTGCACCGACATTACCTCGATCGTAATAGCGCTGCACAGATGCCGTAACATCACGACGTTTTTCATAAATCGATGCACCGCTCATCGCAACTTTGGTGTTACCGTTTGCGCTTTTCACAGTGTACCAAGGCGATGCGCCACTCATGCTTTCGTAGGATGAATCTAGAGAAATACTATACTTTTCCCCAATAGGAGATGAGTAGCGAAGCTGATGAATCTCAATGTCGTATCGCTCGGGACTGCCTGCAAGCAATGCCTCAGATGCGAGGCTGTCTTCTTTATAAGACGAAGCCCGATACGAAATAACTTTTGCAGTTGGCGGCGTATCAGAGATTGCGGAAGTTGAAACCAAAACACCCGGCAGTGCAACTGCCGATGCGGAGAGCGCCATAAGCGTTTTTGATTTCATCCTGCCTAATTGCACCCACAGCCACCGGCGGCAACGCCGTTACCACCTGTAGAGGCCTCTTTACTAAAATAGATGTGTTGATTCAGTTTTGATCCCAGCGGGTCGGCATCAAATGCCATTTCTGGGCGAGCGAGATCGCCGCGCTGGTAAGCTGGCACGAACTGGCAGGCCGTCATCACCGCGAGCGCAGAAAGCAACAAGCTAATTCGTAGATTACGATGCACAGATTAAACTCCAGCTTGATATTCGAGTAATAACTTTAGAAATTTTTCAAACTGGGTGTAGCCTACGCTACCCTCAGTAAGCTGAACTCCACCATCATGGTCAATGCCTCGTACTTTATTAAGCAACTTTGTTCGGCGCGTATCCCGGTTATCCAAAAATTGAGAAAAAATTCCAAAATTCGTTGTTATAGACGTTGAACTAGATCGAGTAAACAGCAAATCGGAGCCGCCAGCAAGCCCGCCTTGTATGTGACATACCACGCAGCGCATTTGCACCGTCTGCGGGTCTATCGACTCTTTGTAGAGAGCCGTTGCCTGCTCTAGTTTTGATTGAACGCTAGACTCCACTATGCTGTATGTTGCAAGTCGGAAAATTATCGGATCAGAGCTAATTAGGTTTAGATCGAGTGTGTAGTCTACGCCACCTGCAGCGAGGCTAGGAACGCGTAAAATCTGCCCGTCGAACACGCTAGCCCCTTCGGTGCCGTTAAACGGTATTTCTGATGCAGCGAGTAGTCCAAAATCGTAATTGGCACCATTTACACTCAAACCCAGATCAAGTGAATAAGCCTTTTGGCCGACCGTAGCTTTCGGGATATTTAGCACATTGTCGCTAAAGGTTGCCTGCTGCGCCACAATATTTGATGCAAAAAGGCCACTAATACACAGGATGAAGAGAGACAATAGACGCGCACGACTTAGACGTTCTAATTGATGAAGGTACATACCTTCTTCCTTTACGAAAGCACTTTGTCTCGATACGAGCGGCTCTTGAGATAGATTATATGAGACTTATCTCGCTTTTGCTTGATTTAGTGTAATAGGGTAACAAAAAATTTGTTGGTGCTTCTTTATGCCCAAAAACTAAAATTTCTTAATAAGAATAGCTTCGGACGGGTATTCGGGCGACCCCACCTCAACCAAACACCACTCAAGGAGTGCTTCTAAACCCAAATTTTTGAACTTCAGCTTATACCGGCTTTCGGCCAAGAGCGGTCGTTACAGTTACCTTGGTATCGCATAGCCTTGTACGGTAGGTTTCTGCTCAGCAACGCTATCCACGACCGACTGACTCACCACGTTTGTAAACCTCTGCCGAATGTTAAGTGGCCCGTGATTTGGTAGCTGGATGAACATAAGCCCGATCAGATCTTCGACCGGGTCTGCATAGTACAACGTGCCGCGAGCTCCACCCCAGCCGTAGCTGCCAGGGGACAAGGTATCAAATGAAACTGTCGGATCGATCAATACGCCGAAGCCTAAACCAAAACCGTATCCCGGCCCACGAACGTAAACATCCTTGTCGCCTGTATGATTGCTTATCATGAGATCGACGGTCATTCGACCGAGTAGCCGAACACCGTCTAGTTCTCCGCCGTTCGCGATCATCTGTGCGAAGCGAATATAGTCAGACGACGTACTATTCAGTCTACTAGTGCCAGGGAAGTAGGTAGTTGGCTCATTGAACTCTGGTGCTATTTGTAACTCCGCCTCGTTTGCTTCGTTCAACATGTAGGTCGCCGCCACGCGATCTACTTTGCTGCGAGGTATGTTGTAGAACGTGTCGACCATGCCTAGGGGCTCAAAGATCCGTTCCCGTAGAAACTGGTCAAGTGATTGACCAGAAATTTTCTCGACTAGTACGGCCACGAAGTCAGTTGATGTGCCGTACAACCAATGATCACCCGGGTGAAATGTGCCAGGAATTATAGCAGCTCGAACAACACGTTCACCGAGCGTCGAGAACGGTTTACCATTGTTACTTACCCACTGCATCTCCTCTTCAGATAGCCCAGCGTTTGCAGGATCGAGTGTTAATCCTGAGGTATGGGTCAGTACATGGCGAATTGTGATTGGCCGCGCCTCTGGCACGCTTCGTTTGCGTGGCCCGTCGCTGTCCAACACCATGTGATCTGCATATTCCGGTATCCATTCCGAGATAGGATCGTCTAGCCGAAATCTCCCTTCTTCGAACAGCATCATCAATGCGGTTGATACTATCGGTTTAGTCATCGATGCCAGATAAAAAATGGTATCGGTTGTCATTGGAATATCCTGCTCACGATATTTCCAACCGAGCGCCGAGTGATGCACTATCTTACCGTGCCTAGCGACCAGTGTTACTGCGCCTGCGACCTGATTGTCATCAATGAATCGTTGGAAATACTCGTCGATTCGGGCTAAACGCTCGGTAGAAATTCCGACAGATTCCGGCCTCGCCGTTGGAAAATTTTCTGACGCCCATCCAGTTACCGAAGTCGCCGCCAATAAGCCAGCGAGAAAAACCCCTCGAACCAAAACTCTTGCTAATTCACTCTGTTTTTTATTCATCGGTCCTGCTCCTTCTCACAAAAAGGTATAACAATTTTTAGTAGGTACTATCTTATCTCCTCAGCGCCAGCTCACTTCATTACTGCTTTCCGCCAGAAGCGGACACCAAAATCTCCGCTACCGCGCCCCGAATATTGCCTTATAGTGTGTCTCCTAATTCTCAGTCAGTTCAACAAGGGTAGCTAGCTGGCGAGCAAACTCATTGCTAGAGGCCATCAGCGCAAGCATTTCATTCTGTAGATTTTCAAAGTCTTGTGCTGACCATCTAACCAGATCAAGTTGATTGTACCCTCCTCTAATCCCCATAGTGCTGACTATTTACTCAAGCCCCTATTGTTTCTTGTTGATTAGTTCCGTACAAGATATTAACTTAAGCTGCATGTTCCGAAAATACGGTGAGAACTCATGAAAATCAAACTGCTCATATTAGTTTCAATCCTGTCAGCCCCAATCGGAGCATCCCTCGCCCGGGCTGCAGACGACTATGTTGCTCCTCGGACGGAATGGGGCCAGCCCGACTTGCAAGGAGTCTGGAATTTCAATTCCAGCACACCGATGCAACGACCCGAGCGCTTCGGCACGCAGGAGTTTCTAACGCCGACCGAAGTAGAGCAAGACCGGGCCCGGCAAGAAGAACGACGTATAGCCGCTGATGCGGCGGAAGCCGAGTTGGTATTAAATCCTCAAGCACCTGCCGCAGGTGATGATCCCGGTGGCTATAACAATTTCTGGTACGAGTCTGCGAGCATCGGCGAAAACGTTCGCACGTCGCTTATAGTCTATCCGGCAAACGGCCGTTTTCCTGATCGAGTTGAAGGCGCTGCGGTGCATACTGCAAACCTCGGGCCCGATGTCGAGGGCGATAGGCCTGTGCTTGCCGTCTTCGGCGGCATTGGCAAGGACGGACCGGAAGACCGAGGCCTATCCGAGAGATGCTTAATTGGCTTCAATGCCGGACCTCCATTTACCGGGGGTGGTTACAACGCGAATGTGCAGATTTTTCAGAACAAAGACCATGCGGTGATTTTGACCGAGATGGTTCACGACGCACGCATAGTCCCACTGGATGACCGTGGAATTCTCGATGATGATATTCGTCAGTGGTCGGGTAATTCTCGTGGCTATTGGGACGGCGATTCGCTGGTGGTGACGACAAGAAATTTCACTGACCTCACCCCCAGCTTCAGCCGCTTTGGAAACGCCAAAGATAAGATGCTCACCGAGCGATTTACGCGTACAGACCAGTTCACAGTTGAGTACGAGTGGACGCTTGAAGATCCTTCCACTTTTACGGATAAGATTGTTGCGACGATGCCAATGACCAAGGTGGCAGGTATCTTGTATGAATATGGCTGCCATGAAGGCAACTATGGCATGCAAAATATCCTTCGTGGAGAACGCATGCAGGAACGTCGTGCGGCTGCGGGAGAGAGTGGGAATTAATTATTTGGGGTCAGAATAAATAAGCAGTAAAGACTATTTATTCTAACTCCATTACTCTATCTAAATCTGGCTATCTCCTAGTCCCCACAATATCTGTCCTAACACTAAACAAAGTTTTACCCGCAGTAATATACAAAGTCCGCAGATCCGGCCCGCCAAATGCAGCGTTGGTAATAGTGTCTTCAGGAATCGGGATATGTTCAAGCAACTCGCCTGACGGTGAAAGCACATGAATGCCTGCAACGGTTGCAAGTGTCTCACTGGTGCCGCGCAAATTGTTTAAGCCTGCAGCGACATACAAATTACCCTCGCTATCAATGGTCATGCCATCCCCGCTGCGCCCAGGATAGAAGTCGTGAAACACACGTGAGTTACTGACCTGGCCCTGGGCATTCAAATCATAGGCGCGAATCAATCTTGGGCCTCCCTCGGCTTGCTCTGTCTCGATGAGATACAAGGTGGAATCATCCGGCGAAATGACTATACCGTTCGGCCTCATCACCTCCGGCTCGGTGAGGATGCGTTCTATCGTTCCATCTAGGTCTATGCGGTATACCCCGTGAACTCCAGTCTGCTGTGGAGTCACATTCGCACCCGGCCTATCGGTAAAATAGATGCGCCCTAGCGCATCGAAAGTTAGGTCGTTTGGTTGATGCAATTGCTTGCCGTTGTATTCATCGGCAATGACTTCTATTTCGCCGGTGTCCATATTGGTTCGAGTGACGCGTGGCAGTATCGAATCGCCATCCCCACCTTCGCAGGCTAGCAAGCGCCACTCGCTATCGAAGATTAAGCCATTCGCGCGGTAGCTAGGCTGACGAAATACGGAGACCGCCCCAGTAGTGGATAGCCGCATTATTCGGCTGCTGTAAAGGTCAGTAAAATACACCGTACCGTCTTCTGCCACGGTTGGCCCTTCAGTGAAAGCGACAGTCGCAGCGACGGATACGGAGCGTTCTGGCATTAGTTCCATACAAGCGGAGATCAGTGGTAATAAGGCAATTGTCATCCAAGCGGTAAGTCTCTTCATCTGTTAATCCCTATTATTAGTTAATTATTTGGGGTCAGAGTAAATATACAGTACTGTGTAATTACATTGTCCCCTTTTTCACAAACCACAAGCAATAAAACAGACTTGAGGAGATACTGCGATGAACAAGATCACACGACGCGATTTCATTAACCATGCAGGTATGTACACAGCTGGAGGCATTGCCCTCTCAGCTAGTTCCTTAGGCTTCAGGACAAATCAAGCACACGCGCAACCAATGCCCGACTGGCTCTCCCTAACTGACGAAGCAGCACTTGAGCCAGATCTCCCCATAATTGATCCCCACCATCATCTATGGGACAGACCTGGCAACCGTTACATGCTCGATGACCTGCTTCTTGATACCGCCGCACATAATGTTCGACAGACTGTTTTTGTAGAATGCACGTCGATGTACCGAGCAGACGGGCCAGAAGAGCTCAAGGTTGTTGGAGAGACCGAATTCGTACAAGGTGTTGCCGCCAAGAGTGCCAGTGGCGGCTACGGTGAAACTCGTGTGGCGACAGGCATTGTCGGCTCGGCAGATTTACGCTTAGGAGATAAAGTTGCAGCGGTGCTGGAGGCGCAGATTGCAGCCAGTCCGCAACGCTTTCGCGGCATTCGTCATCGCGCGGCTTGGGCGGATCTGTCCGTGACTCCTAACCGGGCCGCTGACGCACCTAATCATATTCTATTGGACCCAGATTTCCGTAAGGGCTACGCACATCTTCGTACTCATGGACTTACATTTGAAGCCTGGCTCTACCACACTCATATTGCCGATCTTACCGAGTTAGCCAAGGCCTTCCCCGATACAACTATTATATTCAACCATCTCGGTGGGCCCATCGGTATAGGTAATTACGCGGGCCGGCGTGACGAAGTATTCGCCGCATGGAGGCCTGCCGTTGCCGAGCTCGCTAAATGCCCTAACGTTGTCGCGAAAGTTGGCGGAATCCAGATGGTGGTTAATGGCTACGGCTGGCACGAGATGGACAAACCGCCAACATCGGACCAGTTATTACAGACCAATCAGGATTGGTATCACTACATAATCGAACAGTTTGGACCAGAGCGTTGCATGTTCGAGAGCAATTTCCCTGTCGACAAACTCTCATGCTCGTACACCGTATTGTGGAATCAATTTAAGAAATTGACGGTAGGCTACTCTTTTGACGAGCGGGCAGCACTGTTTCATGATACTGCGCAGCGTGTGTATCGACTTCCGAAGGTATAAATAGGAACTACGAAAGTCATTTTCGCCTTTTCTCCTCGGACTCAATCTCAATATTTCTAACACCCTTTAGATGGGAAAGGATTTTTTATGCTCAAAGTTTTCTTAGTATTAATTTTACTTGCTGCAAATTCTGTTCATGCCGAATTGAAACTTACTGTATTTGATTGCGGCGAACTCGTCTTTGCTGATGTCAGTCTATTTGGCCTAAGCAATGAAGAAACAGCCGTGCGTGAACTATTCGTGCCCTGTTACCTGATTCAGCATGACGAGCATCTAATGGTATGGGATGCAGGCTTACCACTGACTGATGTTGGGCAGACAAGTGGAAATTCACGCTATGAGAAATCATTTCTCGACCAACTAGCAGAGATGGATATTGCACCTTCTGATATAGATCTAGTGGCTTTCTCTCACATGCACTACGACCATGTCGGTGCCGCCAACGCCTTCACCGATTCTACGCTGCTTATTCAGGAGACCGAGGCTGTAGCCGCATTTGAACACCCCGAAGATAACCCGGTGTTTCGAGAGGAGCTCTACAATGAGCTTAGGAATACAAAAAGACGTAGCCTAAATGGCGATTACGATGTTTTTGGCGACGGTAGCGTTAGAATCATCGCAGCCCCAGGGCATACACCTGGGCACCAAGTCTTGTATTTGGAACTCGAAAAATATGGTCCGCTCATTTTGTCTGGCGACTTGTACCACTTCGAAGCAAGCAGAGTCATGCGCCGCGTACCTGACTTCAATACCAACGTCGAGGAGACATTAAATTCGATGGATAAAATTGAGAAACTAGTGGTGACAAGCGGAGCTACTTTCTGGATAGAGCACAGCAAGCAACTTTCCGAAAGTCTAAATTTAGCGCCCGCGTTTTACGATTAAATCGAAACGGGCTTGAATTATTTCATAAACCCAACGCGCATTCCACTTCATGGGCATACAATAGGTTTTCCTTAAAAAGAATTGATAGGTTTAACTAGGACAACTTAAAACCACCGTTTCTACGCTATTCCGCAGTCACCCGTTAGTTACACACCCCTTGTAACTAACGCATTCCTTTCCCTTCTTTACATGAAAAGTTAAACGAAATCTCCACTAATCCGTTCTAATAATATCAAGTATGCGTAGCAACTTATCTTTAAGATTTTCTTTGTGGCAACCGATCCTACCCCATTGTTAACTTTGCATATACTTCTCAACCGGACCTATGCATACTTAGTAAACATACTAAAAAACTAGAGAATAAAAATTTTAGGAACTTAAATTAGAAATATTCAACACGCTATTTTCATCAGATAGAGAATCGACTTATGAATTTAATTAAATCTATTTTTTCGTGGCTTAATAGCTTTTTAGGGAAAGCTAGAATTTTAATCTTAAACCTTGGAACAGCATTTTTTTTAATCTTTTTCATAATCTTAATTGTCAGAGGGTTGATCTCACTTGAACCTGATACAGCCCCAAGCGGTAGAGTTCTTGTCCTGAACCCCCAAGGTACAGTTGTAGATCAAAAAGTAGTTGGAGGTAATTTTTTAACCACTGTAACTGGCGATATATCATCAAATCAAATTCAAACAAGAGACCTTATTAAGTTAATTCAGGCCATTTCAGCAGATGATGATATACCAGCGGTATTAATTGATTTTTCCAAAACTGGGTTTGCTGGACCAACAACAGCGATTAATATTGCAAAAGAATTAAGAACTCTACGTGATTCAGGGAAAAGAATTATTGCGTTTAATGATCACCTTTCGACAAATTCGTACCTAATGGCTTCTCAAGCTTCAGAGGTATGGGTGCATCCCGTTGGGGGCGTGAGTATCGGAGGTCTTGGTGGAATGAGACCCTACCTAAAAGAACTTTTTGAGAATTTAAAAATTAACTTTCATAATTATTCTGAAGGAGATTTCAAATCTGCTGTTGAAGGCAATACTAGGACTGAGATGTCCGAGAATGACAGATTGCAACGGGAGGCTTTTACGTTCCCGATTTGGGAAGAAATGAAAACTATTATGTCAGAGGGGCGTGGAATAGCCTCTGAAGAAATCCAGTTCTTTGCAGATAACTTTATTGGTTTATTTGGAAACTCTGAAGTAACTAATATTGCACATGCGATTTCAACAAATATTATTGATGGCACGAAATCCTTTCCTGAATTTCGGCAGTATATGATTGAGAATTTTGGTAAAGACGATGAAGCTGAAATCGTTACCTTTAAGTATATCTCGTATCAAGAATATATAAGTCAACTAGATGACGATTTGATATCTGACAAGGATGAGATTGCTGTAATAACCGTGGAAGGTGCGATCATGGAAGGCAGTATTTCCCCGGGCGTTGCTGGGGCGGATGGCATCGTTAAACAAATAAGATCAGCCTATGAAAATGAAGATACCAAGGCAATTGTTTTGCGTGTAAATAGCGGCGGCGGATCAGTTATTGCAAGTGAAATAATGCGTGATGAATTATTTGAAGCAAAAAGAAAAGGGATTAGTGTAGTTGTATCCATGGGTGATTATGCGGCATCTGGTGGTGTTTTTATTTCAACGCCCGCTGACTATATATTTGCTGAACCGACATCCATTACGGGCTCCATAGGTGTTGCAGTTGCTTTACCCACATTTGAAAATGTCACGGACTACATTGGTGTAAATTTTGATGGGGTCGTTACCTCTAAGTATGGCGCGTGGGATCCCACTCAACCTATTGATGAAGACTTAGATCGAATTATAGATAGCTCGATTTCTGGTGTGTACGATAGATTTATTCAATTTGTTGCTGATTCTAGATCTAAATCTTATGAAGACATAAAGGCCATTGCGGGCGGTAGAGTTTGGATTGGAACAGCTGCTGAAGAGTTAGGATTGGTAGATGAAATTGGAGGCATTAATGAAGCAATCGGCCATGCCGCAGAAATTTTAGAATTAATGGAGTATAGGGTTGAGTATTATGGGCAGGAGATTTCTTCCGGAGAAAGATTAATCAGTGGGTTGCTCGAAGGAATAGGTGTTTCTATTCAAGGAACCTAAAATTATTTCTTCGCTTAATGGCATGCTGAAATTCTATGAGTCATTAATCGAATCACGCAATCCTAAAGTCCTTCTAACCTGTGAAAACTGTCTCATAGACCTTGACTGAATTTGAAACAGACCATTGAGGCACTAGAAAAGTGAGACACGCCAACTAATTGGCTATCTTGGCTGACAACGTCATTGGCTTGTCCTGTGCAATACAATACCCAGAAAACGCAACATACTGACGATGACTTTAAGTGTCGACTTTGTATCGGGG
>CASQMQ010000065.1 GCA_949430125.1 uncultured Pseudomonadales bacterium | reverse complement strand
ATCGATGAGCTTCTACAGTACTTCCTTGCCAGCATCTCTTTTCAAATCCTTCGAGAGAGATTTCTTGTTGCGATTGCAGGAGTAAAAGGTTGGCGCAATATCATTGTGTCGTTCGCCCAAATACCTCAGCTGCTGACCGTGGATTGGTTCGACCTTGATGACGTCGGCACCACTGATCACCCGGCATCATGGCACCCACTGGCCCCGATACCATACTGGTTAGATCTAGTACTTTTATATCCTGCAAAGGTCCCATGGGTTTCGCCTTCTGATTAATTGCTGTAGTTCTATTGTTATTGATCTATAGCTGTTGAATATTCTGTGTCTTCGTTGCCCGGTACCCTTCTCTTGCTACCATCCTATTCAGATAGCTTTTCAAGTTATCGGACAAGCCTATGCCAAATGACTCCGCCCAGCCAAGGCAGGTCGTCAGAAAAATATCGGAGACTCCAAACTTCTTATTTACTAGAAGCTGATTATCTCACAAGTGCTTATCTGCGACTGCCACTTGTTTTTGAAAATACTCTTTTGCTGCCGCAATCGCATTAGGTGCTTCGCCGTAGATAGATGCTAGCGCCTCATGCCGCTTCAAGATATAAAGACTCGTCTCGTCAAGCTCGCCGTAAATGAAACTAAGCCACCCATCTGTCGTTTTGGTCCAGCTATTACGGTAGACGCCAGAGCTGATAATAAAGGCCGCGCCGTGGTCGGCAGTCTGAGGAGTAAAAAGATATTGATATCAAGAGACATAGCTTTTTTTGCTTTATACCCTGCTTACTTCCGCGTTATTTACTTTCTAGTGTACAATCCTCCTCACATACCGTACAGGGCTATAATCTACCCATGCTCAAGGCGCTCAACATATCGGCGATCCTCTTTGCCTGCCTGCTGCCAGGTCTCTGCGGAGCGCAATCATACCGGATTGGCGATTTCGCACTACTCGATTCAACGGGGGAGTATCACCAGTTGAGTCGGTACAAAGATATGAACGCTGTTCTACTCTATGTACATCAAGATTCTTGCGAACTCTCCGATCAGGCCGTTGCCCACTTGGCGAGTTTTGGCTCAAGTTTCAGAACGTCTTCTCCACTTCTGGCTATCACTGCCGGACCAGTTTCTCGCTTCACGCAAAGACTGTCCGGCAGGAATATTCCTGTGATGTTGGATGAGACGGGTTATATCACCCAATCTCTGAGCCTTTCCCGAGCAGGTAGCTTGCTGTTGCTCGACCCGAACTCTTACGAGGCCACGCTACTCAGCTCACCAGATGATGAGCTTCCTCCTATTTTCAATAGCGCCCAATCTAGCCAACTCGCTGCTACGCTAGGCGCTATTAACGCATCGGTAGACGAAGCTTGCCGGCTCGATCCGCTTCCTTTCCAGCAACGGCCAGGGACTCCGACTTATGTCGATGACGTGGCTCCCATATTGACAGAGCGCTGCGCTAACTGTCATCGCGAAGGTGGCAGTGCACCCTGGGCGATGACAGAGCATCGTATGATTCAGGGATGGGCACCGATGATTCGTGAGGTGTTGTTGACCAAGCGTATGCCACCGAGTCAAATTGACGCCGACCCCGCTCGGTTCAACGGGCTGAATCACATCACCACTACAGAAATGATTACCCTGATCAATTGGATCGATGCCGGGGTGCCGAGTGGTGAATTGACCCAGGGGGATGGGGATCCGCTCAATTCCATAGAGCCTTATATCGGCGGCTGGCAACTGGGCGTGCCCGATGAGATATTCACCTTCGCGGAGCAATCCATTCCTGCCACCGGTGTGATGGATTACATCTGGCTGACGTTGGAAACAGGACTTACAGAAGACAAATGGATTAAGGGGTATGAATTCGAGCTCGGCGATCCTGCCGTCGTGCACCATGCTCGCGTGTTTGTACAGGACAAATCTTTTGATGGTGAGCGCGGCCTTGTTGATATCGCTGCCTATGCTCCCAGTAAATCGACAATTTTTTACCCAGAAGGAATCGCCCAAAGATTCTCCAGCAATGACAGGTTGGTCATGCAGATCCACTACACGACAAATGGACGAGCCACAAGAGACCAGACTCGACTGGGGATGCATTATATCGATGTAGCGCCTGAGAAAACCCTGACGAATCCCCTAGCAGTAAATGAGGGAATCATGATACCCGCAGGTGAGCGCAGTTATGCGACTACCGCTAGCGTTGTAATGAATGCTGACTCTTATCTCTATGCTATGTCGCCGCATATGCATTATCGAGGCAAAAGTATGAAGTACACAGCTGTCTATCCTAACGGTAGCAGCGAGAAATTGTTGTCAGTGCCAAATTACCAATTCCAGTGGCAGATGAATTACTGGCTGAAGGAACCTAAATTTCTGCCTGCGGGTACAACCATCGTAGCCGATGGTGTATTTGACAATTCCTCGGCCAACCCTTTTAATCCGAATTCAGATATCGATGTGAGCTGGGGAGAGCAGTCCTGGGAGGAAATGTTTATTGGCTGGATGGCTATTGCTGTCGACAATCAATAGCCCTTCATGAAGAGCTCTAACTTCGGTTACATTCCTGCGCTCGACCACCTTCGCGGATTCGCCGCTCTTCTGGTATTGTTTTTCACGGCTGCCATCTAATCACCCACAAGTTACAGAGCGATGTTGCTTATAACCTGAGCTTCTGGCCGCTTGCTAAGAATCCTTTCACTTCACTGATCATCGAGGGCCACACGGCCGTTTCGCTTTTTTTTGTGTTGTCTGCCTTCGTCTTTACCGTTGGTTCATCACAACGCGAACTGAATTTTGTAGGATTTTACAGAAACCGTTTATTGAGGACCTACCCACTTTTCCTGTTTTTCCTCACCTTGGGCATCATCTTCAACACGGAAAATCTTAGCTGGCTTGGACTGGCGCGCTCAGTCTTCTTCGGAGCAAACAGTCCTGAGGCAATTGATGGGGGAGCCTGTTCCACCGGAGCCTCAAAGATCAACTAACTGAACTATTGATGCTGTGGCTCTTTTTATGTAGTATGCGCGGCCTGACGGGGAAATAAATGAATATGCCGCTATAGCTCAGCCGTGGTAGAGCAGCTGACTTGTAATCAGCAGGTCCCGAGTTCGACTCTTGGTGGCGGCACCACTTTCACTGCTTCAGTAAGATTTACCTCAGTAGCATCTTTAGTAGCTAAATTAGGCAGGTCAACTCTCTGTATGGCGACCTTTAGCAGTGGCGCCGCTCCCATGCGTAGCAACGCCCCTAGCAATCTTGTAGTCCCTCATCGATTCACTTATTCTTTACTGCTTAATTCCACTCTATAGGCTGCAGTCGAAAATCCCATGCTAGACGAGAAGCAAATCCGAGAATTAGTCGCCGAGCACGGCAGTACGGTCAATGAAGGTCGAACCATTCAGCAGCTTATAGCTGATGGAGATATTCCCCGCCTGAATGGAGCGTCTGTGCTCAAAGGCAAGGTATCAGACTCCGTATTTGGGGATGGTTTGGTTAATAAATCCGGTATTTCGCTGCGACTCATGTTTCGCAACAATCGAATCTCGACCCATGATGTGAATCGCGGCGCGATCCCATTCAAAGATCAGGTGTTAGCGATTAATCACGACCATATGCTGCGCCTGGTAGAGGATGTGTTGGGTTCTTCGCAGTTTGCCGTGGATGGATTGCTGCCGAGTTCGACAGTTATTCCCTCTGAGAATCTAGAGATAGTTAGTATCGAGAATGTTCTGCGCCTGTATATGGCTGAGAGCTCGACTTCTACATCTTTGTATCAACATTGGTTGCAGGCTAAAGAGACTGGAGAAGCTGTGCTTCACTATGCAGGGCATGAGATGAGCGTGGCTGATCTGATGCCAAACGGTATCCTGCCCTATGTCATGGATACTCCGAGCACCAAGGACAAGGTCGATCAAACCACCGATGCAAATTCGCTGATCGATAGCGGTGTTTGTACTCAGGCGCAGTACAATGAAATTCGAAATTCATCGCTGATGGCCTTCGGCATGATCTCTCAGTATCTGGCTGGACGAGGTATGGTGCTGGTGGATACAAAGACCGAGCACGGCATCAACAATGCGGGCAAGATTGTAGCGGCAGATGAACTCTATACTATGGACTCGTCGCGCTTCTGGCGCCTGGATGACAGCAGCAATGTTCTGCAGCGTAATGGTAGGCCGGTTTCATTCTCTAAAGAATTCGCGCGGGGCATGGTGACTGAAAAAGATCAGCAATTCTCAGATGAGCAGGCGAGCGAAATTGCTGTACGCTATATTCTGGGATTGCAGCATCTGACTGGCATCGAATTTTTTCCTGATCTAAGAGTAAGAGACCAGCGCATAGTCGAATCGGTTGACTTAATATTGGACGCACTCCTTTAGCGTCTACTTTCCCAGTTGTATATGAGAGGCTGCATTGATAAATCACACGATTAGACGTAGCTCGACCGTACTCTTTTCCCTAGCCATCATTCAGGCTTGTTCACCGGCGCCTAGCAACGAGATAGCTACGTCTGTCGTACCTAGCCTGGAGAGCATAACCGCCGCCGACTATGAGCGTGCGGAAAGTTTTCTTGGGATCAATACTGCCGAGCTACTTCAAAATAATATCCTCGCCCAATACTGGCAGGATGATGATCGATTGATCTATCACCGCTCAACCCAGGGCGGCTCTGACTATATTTTAGTGGATGTGCAGATGGCGCAAAAATTGCCACTTTTCGATACGGCTCGTCTAGCAATGGAACTGGCAACCTATGTAGACGAGGAAGTTGACGGTAATGACTTAAGCTTGTCGCGGCTACATCTGGGTGAGGCGCCAGGGCAGCTCGAATTCGATTATGAGGATCAAAGTTATGTGCTGGACCTGAGCAGCTACACGCTCAACCAGCTCACGGAGGCTCCATCAAGTGAATTTATTTCCCCTGACGGCGGCACGGCAGCTTTTATCAATGAGCATAACCTTTGGGTTCGCGATACTGCGAGCAACGAGGTGACCCAACTCACCTTCGACGGAGAGCAGTACTATGGTTATGCGACCAATAATGCAGGGTGGTTACGCGACGATGGTCCGGTTCTCTTATGGTCGCCAGACTCCTCCAAGATAGCTACCTTCCGTCACGACGGTAGAAATGTGGGCGAGATGTATCTGTGGTCTACGCAGGTAGGTCATGGCGATTTAGATGCTTGGAAGTATCCACTGCCAGGCGATGACTACATATTTATGATCGAGCGAATCGTTATTCATCTTGAAGATACGCCGCGCATTGTAGCTTTAAATATGTCACCCGACCCCCATAGATCGACAACTAGCGATCACATAGCTGGCCGCGGCGGGGTGTTTCTGGATGTGGAGTGGAGTGAGGATAGCGAGACATTGTCGTTCGTCTCTTCTTCACGGGATCACAAGATTGCGCAGCTGCAGATTGCAAATCCAGAAACCGGTGAGGTGAGGCCCGTCTATCTCGAAGAAGTCGACACCTATTACGAATCTGGATACAACGCTGCCAATTGGCGTGTCTTTCCCGAGCGAAATGAGTTTGTCTGGTTCTCTGAGCAAGAAAATTGGGGGCACCTCTATTTGCACGATCTGCAGTCAGGCGAGTTGAAGCATCAGATCACTCAGGGCAGCTGGGCAGTACTTCAGATTCAGCAGATCGATATAGAAAATCAGCAGATCTATTTTCTCGGCTCGAACCGCGAGCCCGGCGATCCTTATTTTCAGTATCTGTATCGAGTCAATTTCGATGGGTCTGAATTAACAAACCTAACCCCGGAGACTGCAAACCATCAGATTAGTTGGTCCGAATCGGCTAAATATTTTAGTGATGTATATTCGACACCAAATACCGCTCCAGTGTCTGTAGTGCGCAACACCGCAGGAGAGACGCAACTGATTCTCGAAGAAACGGATATAGATCTACTCATCAATAGCGGCTGGGTGGCACCGAATCCGTTTATCGTAAAGGCCAGAGATCAGATCACCGACCTCTACGGCTTACTCTATAAGCCCTCTAATTTCGATGAGACAAAGTCCTATCCGATATTGAACTATCTCTACCCAGGCCCTCAAAGTGGCAGTGTGGGCACGCGTTCGTTTCGCGCCTCGCGTAATGATAAGCAGTCGCTGGCCGAACTTGGATTCATCGTAGTCGAGTTAGATGCTATGGGCACGCCGGGGCGGTCGAAGTCTTTTCACGATGCCTACTACGCAGACATGGGCGACAACGGCCTGCCAGATCAGATCGAAGGAATCAGGCAGTTAGGGGCAGGTAATCCTTGGATGGATCTCGAGAGAATAGGCATCTGGGGGCATTCAGGTGGCGGCTTCGCATCGACCGCAGGAATTCTGCGCTATCCAGACTTCTACAAGGTCGCCGTATCCGGGGCGGGCAATCACGATAATCGAAATTACGAAGATGACTGGGGCGAGAAGTGGCAGGGGCTGTTAGAGACCTATCCCGAGAGCAATCCCGATGAAGGCGAGCCAGTAGTCACTACGAACTACGACAACCAGGCGAACCAACTGCTGGCTGCTAACTTGGAAGGTAAGCTGTTGCTTGCCCACGGCATGCTTGATACCAATGTACACCCTTCCAGCACCCTGTTGGTGGTCGATGCCCTGATCGAAGCTGACAAGGACTTCGATCTAGTGGTTCTGCCCAATGCTAGCCATGGTTTTGGAAATAGACGCTACTTTATGAAGCGACGCTGGGACTATTTCGTGGAGAATCTTCGCGGCCAGCAACCCCCATCAAAGTTTATCTTTGCCGATAACGTTCGGTAGACCATAAAGCATCAGCAACTGTCCTTGCAAGCGCGTTGCTCGCTGCATTAAGCTATGAATCATAGGTTTATAAAAGCAGGTTTCACAAAAGGGCCACTGCGCCTACGAATTCCAAGCTGAATCCCCTTGAAAGTCGATTCGAAGAATCTAACCCATGTGATCCCTCTCATTTTCTGTTCTGCCTAACCTAGTCGCTTGTAAAAGACAAGTGACTAGGTTAGGCTTGCTTGATGATTAAAAAGCTTTCAAGTTCAGTCGCTAAGCGGAGTCCCTGTCCTGTTGCCACGGCTTCGGATTTGGTTGGTGATAAATGGACGCTGCTAATTATCCGTGATATCGGTTTTTTTGCTCGTCACCGCAATAAAGATTTTCAGCAGGGGGTTGAGAGCATTCCAAGCAACATATTGGCCAGTCGTTTAAAAATGCTGCTGGAAGATAAGCTGATTCGCAGAACCCCTTATCAAAATAATCCACTACGATACGAATATTTCCTAACGGAAGCAGGTGAGGGCCTCCTGCCAGTGGTTAAAGCGATGGCAAAATGGGGCGAAGTTCATGTCGCTGGGTCCCGAATGCCGCGTCGACTCCAATAGGTATCACTGTTTTGAAGAGTAGTTCCACTAATGAATTTAATTAAGGATGTCGCCATGAAAATTCACTTTCGGGTCACCGCGTTGGCTAGTCTAATGATAGCTGTATTTGTAGGACCTCACGCCTTTGCCGCTGAGGACTATATGCCGCCTCAGACAGACTTTGGCGTGCCGGATGTGCAAGGTGTTTGGAACTACAAGACCCGAACCAGCCTCCAGCGTGCCGATGTCTATGAAGGCGAGTTAGAAGTAGATGAGGAAACGATGTTGGCGAAGATGGTTTCTACACCTGACTATCTTGCGTTTCTTGAGGCAACAGGTGCCGAAGCTCCGGGGCCCAAAAATGTGGGGGGCTATAACGGTTTTTGGATTACACCCGGCGATGCCCTCGCTCAGATGAATGGCAAGTATCGAACTTCTCTCATTGTAGACCCGGCTAATGGCCAGATTCCCTGGAGAGAAGAGGGGCAGGCAGTTCGTAGATCGCAGCAGGATGCTTTGCCCATGGGCTTAGCAGAGAGCGATGGGCCTGAGGGAAGAACTCTTTCCGATCGATGTCTCATAAGTTTCGCTTCAACAGCGCCGTTCATGAGTAGTCTCTACAATAACCATATGCAAATCGTGCAGGGGCCGACTCATGTAGTGCTGCTAGCTGAGATGGTTCACAATGCGCGAATCGTGCGAATCGATCAGGAGTTTAAGGAGCTACCCTTTGATAAGTGGCTGGGTGACTCGATAGGTTACTACGAGGGTGATACCTTGATAGTGCAGACTAAAAACTTCAATGGCTGGCAGGTTGCGAAAGAGCGGTTGATGTCCAATAATATTCTGCTGACGGAGCGATTTATTCGCGTCGCCGATGACAAACTCCACTACACATTCACCATCGAAGATCCAGAGCTCTATACTCAGCCCTGGACTGCAGAGATGCCGATGTATACTGGTGAAAAATTGTATGAATACGCTTGCCATGAGGGCAACTATGCGATGCCTGCTATACTCGCCGGAGAGCGTCGGCATGAGGCAGATGCTAGGAACGCGCAGTAGTTTAAAGCCCGGTGCCACGGTGTCGGTACCGGACGCATTTTGAGAAACATCAAGCGGATAGACTTATCGCCTTATTAGCCAGAATCGAATTATCCACATTACAGGGTAATAAATTGTAATGGACTTAATCGAAGCAGCGATCGCTGCCTATACCAATTTTATGTGGGGCTTGCCGCTAGTTATTCTGCTAGTGGGTGGTGGCTGCTTCTTCATGATTCATTCCAGGCTACGTCACTTTCGTTATTTCTCCCATAGCATAGGCTTGTTGAAGGGTAAATTTGATGACGCCTCGGAGGCAGCATCCGGTGACATTAGTCACTATGGTGCGCTCGCTACAGCATTAGCGGGAACCATGGGCCTTGGAAACATCACCGGCGTAGCCATCGCGATCACAGTAGGTGGTCCGGGTGCGATATTCTGGATGTGGATTACTGCAATCGTCGGAATATCTACTAAATTCTATACCGCCTCACTGGCGATTATGTATCGCGGCAAAGACGACGAGGGTAAGCTGCAAGGCGGTCCGATGTATGTGATTCGCGAGGGGCTAGGTCGCAAGTGGTTACCTCTAGCATGGATGTTTGCCATAGCAGGCATGGTAGGAACCCTGCCTATTTTTCAGGTGAATCAATTGGTGCAGATTCTGCGCGATGTCATTGCGATTCCTGCAGGGATGGCGACTAGAGAAGAACATTTTGGTTTCGACTTCGGCGCCGGTGTAGTTCTTGCCATCGTTATGTTTAGCGTTGCAGTAGGAAAGGTGAAGAGAGTGGCCGTGATCGCGGGCAAGTTGGTGCCTTCTATGGTGATCTTCTATTTCCTGATCACCGGTGTTCTGCTGGCGAGTCATCTTGGCGAGATACCTGCCATGTTCGTACTCATATTCACTGATGCGTTTACCGGAGAAGCTGTATCGGGAGGCGTGCTCGGCGCAGTGATTCTGATTGGCGTACAGCGCGGCGCGTTCTCCAACGAAGCAGGAATAGGCACAGAGTCTTTGGCACATGGCGCAGCCAAGACAAACGAACCAATCCGCGAGGGACTAGTTGCCATGATAGGCCCTATCGCCGACACCTTGATCGTCTGCACCTGCACGGCACTGGCACTGCTGGTCACCGGCGTATGGGAAGGAGGTGGAGTTGGCATCACGATGACTACGCAGGCCTATGAGCAGGTGTTTCCAGGCTACGGTGCGTATCTATTGCTGATCATGGTTATTGTGTTGAGCACGACAACGATACTCACCTATTGGTACTACGGGAGTAAGTGCATGGGCTTTCTCTTTGGAACGTCAAAAGAAAGGTTCTATATGTACGCGTATATGGCGCTGATAATTGCCGGTGCCGTTGTCTCGCTAGAAGTGGTGATTAATCTTCTGGATGGCATGTACGCTACGATGGCGATACCTACTATGGTCTCGACACTGCTTTTAGCGCCGAAGGTTAAGAAGGTAGCTGGCGCTTATTTTGCGCGAATCGATGCGGGAGAATTCGATGGAAAAAAGCCATCTAGCAGCAGTGACACGATACCCTCGGAGAACTAACAAGCTATGAAGAACATATCGCTGCTAATTCTATTGTCTTTTACGTTGTTCAGCTGTGCCCAAAACAGCCAGTCACAGCAAACAGATATCGCTGCCATAAATAAAGTGTTAGATGACTATCATCAGGCCGCCGCTAACGGCGAATGGGATATCTATTTTGATCTAATGAGCGACGATGGTGTATTCATAGGAACCGACGCAGGGGAGCGCTGGGTTAAGCAAGAGTTTCGCCAGTACTCGAGTGGCAGCAATGGTTGGGTCTATACGCCGCAGCAACGCAATGTCAACATCACTCCAGATGGATTAAGTGCATGGTTTGACGAGGCGTTGTTGAGTCAGAGTTATGGCAGTAGCCGTGGCACAGGAGTGTTGATACGCACGGCTGTGGGTTGGAAAATCTCGCAGTACCATCTAACTTTGCCGATCCCTAACGGCATGGTGCGCGGTATCACTGATCAGATTAAAGAATATGAAGCGCAGGATTAGTCCGAGGCGATTCTACGCTGTTGATTCTCGCGCCATCTTCTGAAAGCCACGACTCATCAGCCAAGCGCTAAGAGTGGAGATGACGGCAAACACTGATAGCACTAAAAATACTTGCGGCCAGCCCAAATAGTCGGAGAGTATGCCTGCAGCAAAAGCTGCGATCGCTCCACCAATATAACCCATCCCGTCGATAATACCTGTACAGGAACCTGCCCCTTTCGCGCCAGCGATGTCTAGTGTGAGACAGCCGCTGCTCATCGAGTAGGGGCCCAGCAAGAAGAACCCGCTAGCTCCGAGAAAGAACAAGATCAAATTGAAGTTAGGTTCACTCGCGTTGCTTAGCACCGCTATGGCGATCATGCAAAAAACGAGCACGGAAAGCATCATCCACATCATGCGCGCTCGGTCTCCGTTGCGTGCGTGGTGGTCTGTGTACCATCCGATGAACACCGTGCCAGCTACACCCAACAATGGAAATATGGCCGAGCGTAAAATTGCGGAGCTTGCGCCCAGACCGATGTCGAACAAGAATTTCGGCGTCCAGAATAAGAATACAGAACGCAGTAGTGTGGTGAGAAAGCTAAACACGAGTAACTGCCGATATATAGGTAGACGCAACAATGTCTTCATAATAGTCGATACAGGCGGCTGTTCCTCGTCGCCGTAGTCGGCAATTTGCTCCTTTGAAGTTTCGCCTTCTATTGGCCTAGCGCCAGGTACCACGTCGCTGGGGCTAGAGCGCGACGTGAAGTAGGACCAGAGCAAGATCAGTGTGAGTACCATGGCGGGGTAGATAAAGACTCCTTGCCAAGGAACACCCATAGCTACCAGGAATCCTGCAAACAGAGTGGCCACAACTCCGCCAAACTGGAAGTTGACACTAATCAAGCCCATCACAGTGCCGTTGCGCTCTCTTGGATACCAGTTGCCGATTGTCTTGGTCAGCCCGCCCCAGCCCATGGAAAGAAAGTAGCGACAAAAGCACCATACAATGATAAATGCAGTCAGGCTTGCTGAGATCGCAAAGATGATATTGAAGAATATTGCACCCGCCATACCGATGAGAAAGATTTTACGACCGCCGATTTTATCGGCTAATGGGCCATTGATAAATTTTCCGGCGGCATAGGCCATTTCAGATAGAGACGCTATAAGGCCGAGTTGTGTATTGGAGTAGCCGAATTCTTGTGTAAGCAGAGGAAAGGCGGCGGCGAGGTTGCCGCGGCAGATGTAGTAGCCCACATAGCCAATGAGCATGACCCAGAACGTGGAGGTTCTCCAGTGTAGCAGCCGGGTGTTTTCTTCCGATGAAACGAGAGTCTTCTGATCACCTTGCAGCGTATAGAACATTTACTGGTCCCTGTAGTTCGACTATAAGCTCAATAACTAGCGCTGACTTTATGATCAACCTAGGTGATCTATATGATTTGTAACGAGGAGCAACAACAGATCTAGTGGATCGTCTGCTCTGGCTTTGCCAAGTACTCGCTGCTCGCCGAAGCTGCTCGGGGCTCGTCTTGTGATGCATAGCTACGCGTGATGACTTCACTCTCTAGATAGTTACCAAGCTTGCCCAGAAATTCTTCCATGTGAGCAGTTTGATAGTGGGCTTGCAGGCAGTCGGCATTTTCCCATTCTTGTAATAGGACTATCTGATTGGTGTCGGTTAAACCTTCGAAGTACTCATAATTCTGGCAGCCGTGTTCCTGGCGACAGAGACGAGACATGTCCTTCATCAAATTGAGTGCTTCAGATTTGGATTCTGCAACTAGATGAAAAGTTGATTGAACCATTATCATGATATGGCTAGTCCTGTTTAAGAGTTTCGTTTACACAGTGCTGTAGTAAAGATTCTACTAGTCGGACTCGAATCTTCAAATCAGCTGAGTTTATTCGGAGTAGCTTTCGCCACTGACACTAAGATGGTGCCTACTGCTCTGTATTCAAGGCCACTTTCGCAGGCGCGCGGGAAGCTGTCAAGAATCGAGGTCGCAGCTTGTCGACATTGCCGAAAAGCTACTGATATTACTTTGATTTAGCAAGCTTGCTATCGATGCTCCAGCCACCGCCGCCAAGGCCTGCTAATACCAGTAAGCCGGCGAAGATGCCCATATTCTTAACGAAGTTCTGTGTCTGGTCGGGGATATTCCAGAAGTCGTGCATTACCACATTAATGACGAGAGTCAATCCAGCTAGCACGAACGCCATTGGCTTTACCTTATAGCCTATAACCACGGCAAGGCCGCCAAATAGCTGAATCGCAATGGTCAAGATCAGGAAGAAGGAGATAAACACCATGCCTTGTGAGGCCATGTAGGCAGATGTGCCCTCCATATTCATAATTTTCAGCAGCGCACCTGGGCCGAAAAAGTAGAGCCCGAGGATTACGCGTCCACTGGTGGAGCAGAGGAGTTCGAAATTTTTAAGCATTGTGATACCTGTCAGATTAATTGTTAGTTGTTCTATCTCTTTCCTGCTCGGCGCTCAGTCTTCCCACCAGGGATAGAAAGGTGGCATGTCACTGGACGCCTTCTCAACATACTCGGGTTTTCGCTTTTCCAAGAAAGCCTTTACGCCTTCCTTGCCACTTCCTTGGCTCGCATAGAATATCGCTAAGGAATCTACTTGATGCGCCGCCAGTGGGTGATCTTGAGCCGCGTTACGATACATCATCTGTCGCGTCAGAGCGATAGACACCGGGCTGTATTGCGCTATTCGCTTAGCGAGTTCGTAGGCTTTTTCCAGAAGTGATTCCTTAGGCTCTATCGAATTAGCGAAACCGCTAGCTTTTAATTCTTCAGCTAGAACTAGCTCGCCGCTATAAACCCATTCTAACGCCTTGCCCATGCTGACGATTCGGGGGAGGAACCAGGTGGAACAAGCCTCCGGTGTAATGCCTATTTTGTTGAACACGAAGCCCACTCGGGCATTCTCGGAAACGAGCCGGATATCCATCGCGCAGGTCATGGTTGCGCCGATGCCCACGGCTGCGCCATGGATGGCGGCAATGACCGGTTTCTTGCAGTCGTAGATCGCGAGAGTTAGCCGGCCGCCGGTATCGCGGACGCCGGAAATAATATCGGGGTCATCCAGCTTAGTTTGCATATCACTTAGAGTCGGCTGCAAACCTTCGTTTAGTCCAAATACATTCCCCTCGTTGCCTAGGTCCATGCCTGCACAGAATGCCTTGCCAGCTCCAGTGACCACGATGGCTCGAACATCATCGTCTTCGCTGGCGCGATTCACGGCATCGATCAGCTCGTTTGCCATTTCAACCGTAAAGGCGTTCATGTGCTCGGGACGATTGAGCGTGATGGTTAGGATGTTGTTTTCGATCTGATAGAGAATTGTGTTATAGACCATTGACTGGCTCCAACAAACAGCGATAGGGAGTTGGCCTATAATACAGTGAAGCTATGGCTTATGCAGGAGTCTCTTGATCTCTTGTTCTGCATTCTGAGTGAGGTCTTCGTACTTTCGCCTTCCTGATGCGAGAATGGCAGCTCTCTTTCGTTTGCCAGGGATAGCAAAACTCATGAAACATGCCGTCAATGGTGGCAGTTCCCTGCAGGGAAGCGCGCAGGACGGCCACACAAGTGGCCATATAGCCGGCGGCTATTCCAAGCAAGCCAGGTACTTGCTTATTGCTCGACTAGTTCGCCAGCGAGGCAATACCAGTAATCATTGCCATTAAGCTTAGCGAGATTGTAAGATATTGATTATCCATTTATACGTTCTTTCTAGATGGCTTTCGCCGTTCGTAGTTGTTCAATTTCGTTTTCACTATATCCCCAGTCTGCCAAGATCTGCTCGGTATGCTCGCCGACCATGGCGGCAGATGATTTAATCTGCGACTGCGTGCGACTAAATCTCGGAGCGGGTGCGGGCTGAGTCACACCATCAAATTCTACGTATGTATTTCTGGCAACATTGTGAGGGTGACTTGGCGCTTCACCTAGATCAAGTACTGGTGCGAAGCAGACGTCCGTTCCTTCCATCAAGTCGCTCCATTCGGATCGTGTCTTTGTAAGAAATAGCTTCTCGAGTTTCCCTCTTAGTTGCGGCCATGCACTCTGGTCCTGCTGTGCTAGAAACTCCTCGTCCTTAATCTCACACTTCTCTAGAAGGAGTGCATAGAACTGTGGCTCGATGGAGCCTATGGAAATATATTTACCGTCACTACATTCATAGCTACCGTAGTAGTGAGCACCGCCATCCAATTTATTGGCCTGTCGGTCGGTAGTCCACATATTCATCTCCATCAGCCCGAAGAAGGGGCTTAACAGACTCGCAGTGCCGTCGGTCATGGCGGCATCGATAATCTGCCCCTGTCCCGAGTTGGTTCTTTCATGGAGAGCGGCGAGGATGCCTGTCAGTAAGTACATGGCACCACCGCCAAAGTCACCTACTAGGTTGAGCGGTGGGGCGGGGGCTCTGTCAGAATAGCCCATTGCGCCTAGCGCTCCAGCTATAGATATATAGTTTATATCGTGCCCGGCAGTCTGAGCTAAAGGTCCAGATTGTCCCCAGCCTGTCATGCGACCGAAGATGAGTTTTGGGTTGCGCTCGAGACAGACATCTGGCCCTAGGCCTAGGCGTTCCATCACGCCGGGTCTGAATCCTTCGATGAGCGCGTCTGCGTCTTCTATCATCCGCAGGACCGTCTCAACAGCGGCTGGGTTTTTAAGGTCTAGAGCTATTGAACGGCGCCCTCGATTTAGCACGTTCGCTCTATGACCTGTGCCTTTGTGGTTCAGTCTGTCGATGCGAACTACCTCAGCACCCATGTCGGCCAACATCATGGCGCAGAAGGGCCCTGGGCCAATTCCAGCCATCTCCAGTACTTTTAATCCCTGTAGCGGTCCCATCCTAATTCCTGTTATTAAATTCAAGGCCTATGAATCATAGGGGATTGTGCAGCGGAAATAAAACCAATGAGGGGAAGTCTCGTAATTTAGCCTGTAAACCCTGTTTCATTAGCTGTTTCACTTTTGCAATGGATACATTATCCTTTTGCGTCCCATATTTAACAAAAAGTTACGAACTCACGGCGCTAAGCACTATGGAATTACAAAATAAAACAGCATTTATCACCGGTGGAGCATCAGGCCTAGGCCTGGCCACCGCACGAAACTTTATTTCGGCAGGCGCGAAGGTCATGTTGTTCGACCTAAACGAGGAGATGTTGCAGAAGGCTGCGGCCGAGCTGGGTGATAACGCTATCTATCATGCAGGCGATGTCGCGGATGAAGTGTCGGTAGCGGCGGCGCTCGAAATGACCAAAGAAAAATTTGGCACGGTACACATCAATGTAAACTCCGCAGGAATCGGTGGAGCTGCGCGCACGGTTGGCAAGAATGGCCCGATGCCGTTACAGAAATTTGAGCACATCGTGAGAGTCAACCTGATCGGCACCTTCAATGTGCTGCGTCTGTGCGCCGAAGTTATGCAGGTTAACGATCCGGTTACAGCAGACAATGAGCGTGGAGTCATCATTAATGTGGCTTCCATCGCCGCATTCGATGGTCAGACTGGCCAGGCAGGTTATGCCGCATCCAAGGGCGGCATCGTATCGATGACATTACCGATTGCTCGAGACCTAGCGAAGCGAGGTATTCGAGTTAATACAATCGCACCAGGAGTATTTGAGACGCCATTGCTGGCATCAGCTCCGGACGAGGTGCGAGACCCACTCATAGCTATAACTCAATTTCCAAAGCGTCTTGGTAACCCTGAAGAGTTTGCAGATCAGGTGGCGCATATCGTGACTTGTTCATATCTTAATGGCGAAACAATTAGGCTCGATGCGGGCATTCGTATGCCGGCACTTTGATAGTAAATTGTTCAAAAAATATTTTTAGTTATCTAACTAATTCAATAATTGCCAGGGGGCAAAAAAAATGGCTGATGCATATATAGTCGGAGCAGTGCGTACTGCAACAGGAAAGAGAAAAGGTAGATTGAGCGATATCCACCCTGTGGATCTAGGCGCAATCGTAGTTGATGAGCTGGTCGACAGAGACAGGTATTCCTACGGATGCTGTAGACGATGTGATATTCGGTGTCGTAGTGCAGATCGGCTCACAGGCGGGCAATCTAGGTCGCAATGTATCTATGTCTTCCAAGCTCGATCTAGCTGTGCCCGGAACAACTGTAGATCGTCAATGCGGCTCGTCGTTACAGGCAATTCAGTTTGGTGCGCAGGCAGTCATGTCGGGCACTCAGGACGTTATTATTTCCGGCGGCGTAGAGGCGATGAGCACAGTAGAAATTGGCTCCAATATACGGGATGGCTTACCGAATGGCCGCGGTATCCCTAAGGGTGAACGTTTGGAGCTTCAGTATCCTGGTATCCAGTTTAGTCAGTTCGATGGCGCAGAGCTATTGGCGGAAAAGTATGCGATTACTCGTGCCGATCTCGATGCCTTTGGACTATTGAGTCATCAGCGTGCAAAAGCTGCAACTGATAATGGCTACTTCAAAGAAGAGATTGTTCCGCTAAATATTAAGTTAGAAGATGGTTCGGCTGACGTGCATCTAGTAGATGAAGGTATTCGTGGCGAAGCAACTTTAGAAGGCATGCAATCTTTAAAAACCCTACGAGAAGGCGGAGTGATAACAGCCGGTACGGCGAGCCAGATTAGTGATGGCTCGGCAGCTGTCATGATCGCAAATGAGATGGCGGTAGCGAAATACAATCTACCGGTGCGCGCGAAGATCCACTCGTTGGCGGTAGTTGGCTCAGATCCGGTGATCATGTTAGAAGGCCCTATCCCTGCGACACACAAAGTACTAGAGAAGGCAGGGCTCACTATCGATGATATCGATCTGTACGAGGTCAATGAGGCGTTCGGGTCGGTGCCTCTTGCATGGGCAAAGGCGGTGGGTGCGGACCTAGACAAGTTAAATGTAAATGGTGGCGCACAGGCTTTAGGGCATCCGCTAGGCGGTACTGGAGCGAAACTCATGACCACGTTAGTACATGAGTTAGAGCGGCAGAAGAAGCGCTATGGCTTGATTGCTATCTGCGAGGGTGGCGGTACTGCAAACGCCATGATCATCGAACGTATGGATTCGGTTACAGCCTAAGAGAAAATATCATGATTGATTCCTACGATTCCCCTTGGATGGATGAAGAGTTGCATATTATGCGCGACGCGGTCGCCAAATTTCTGCAGAAAGAATTTGTACCGAAGATGGATAAGTGGGAGAAACAGGGCTTCGTCGATAGGGATGCTTGGCTTATTGCTGGAAAGGCCGGCCTGCTCTGCGCATCAATACCAGAAGAGTATGGCGGCGGAGGCGGCAACTTTAAGCACGAGATGGTATTGGTCGAAGAGCTTAGCTACGCCAACGTTACTGGGTTTGGAAACGGTGTGCATTCTGGCATTGTTGCCCATTACATTAATTCTTACGGGAGTGAAGAGCAGAAGAGGAAGTGGTTGCCGCTAATGGCGAGCGGAGAGATCGTCTCTGCTATCGCTATGACCGAGCCAGGCACTGGCTCCGATCTTCAATCAGTGGCGACTACCGCTATCTTGCAAGGCGACGAATACGTTCTGAATGGACAGAAGACATTCCTTACAAATGGCATGACCGCGAGTCTTATCTGTGTTGTAGCGAAGACTGATCCGAAAGAGGGCGGCAAAGGAATCTCGCTGATCATGGTGGAAACCGATTTGGTTGAGGGTGAGGGCGGCTTCAGCCGCGGTAGGAACCTAGAGAAGCTTGGCATGAAAGCGCAGGATACCGCTGAGATATTTTTCGATGATGTAAGAGTTTCCAAAGAAAATTTGTTAGGCCCATCCGAAGGGAAAGGTTTTGTGCAGTTGATGCAGCAACTGCCGCAGGAAAGATTGATTATTGCTGCCGGCGCCTGTGCGGCGATCGAGAAAGCATTGAAGATTACGAGCGAGTATGTGAAAGAGCGTAAGGCATTTGGAAAACGAATTCTCGATTTTCAGAATACCCAATTTAAGCTGGCGGAGCGTTACACGGAGGCACGTCTGGCCAGAGTGTTCGTCGACGACTGCGCGATGAAGCTTGCCGATGGGAAATTAGACGAGGCGACGGCTGCCATGGCGAAGTGGTGGACGACGCAGAAGCAGTGCGAAATCATAGATGAGTGTCTGCAGTTCTTCGGTGGCTATGGGTTCATGATGGAGTATCCGATTGCCAAAATGTATGCAGATAGTCGCATACAGAAAATATACGGAGGCAGTAACGAAATAATGAAGTTGCTAATAGCTAGAGAGATCTAGCTTGCTTGCGCCGAATGGCGGCTATTCGTGGTTTCTAAATATTTCTCACACAGCGAAACTCGATAAGCTCGGCGACTTTTTGGTTATGGTCTAGCATAGAGGTATGTTCAAATTGTTCTGCTGTGGGTAGAACTTTACCTAGCCAATTGCAATAAGTCTGAGCGTCGTTAAAATTTACCTTCAGATCGTCTTGGCCCATGACAGTGTAGTTCATGGGAAAGTTATCACTAGCCTTCTTCCAATTTGCATTGCCAACTTGGAGGTGGAAGCCGCAATTTTTCGGCGCTAACAGCAAGTGCGACTTCTTCAATTTGGCTTGTAAATGTCTGCTGGCTATGTGGTGCAATTCCTTGTGGCTCATAGCCTGTTGATTCTAAAAACCTCGCGAAGTCAGCGCTGCTAACTCTGTGTTGATCGATCCAAAAATCTTTTGCTTCACTCAAGGCCTCGCCGCTCTGCATTTGCTTGCGTAGTTTCAGCTTCGTTGGCAGAGCCATAGGGTTCGATTAGCACCATGCTTTCGAATCCAGGTTCCAATTCGACAAAGATGTAATTATCGAGAAGTGCTATGGAGGCAAGAAGCGCGACTGCGCTCGTTAATTGTTTGGTATTCGTCATTGCTACTGGTTCAATCCTTTACCGCTACTTTTTTTGCACCAAATTGGGGTGAAAAGCATAATTTGATACTAATATACCCTTTTATAACAGATTTAAACCTCAGTTACACCGAACTGAGTTCACTAATTTGAAAACATTCTCGCCTAAATCGCTTGTATTTTCCGAGACCGAGGATGGCTCGGCTATTTAACCCAATCTCTAGAAAGCTGCAGTGGGTGGTAGGATGTTAGAAATTGGTGATGGATAGATGGCATAATCTCAATGTGCGTAAGAGCTCTATTGGATAACAGGGAGCTTGTGACTACAACTAGGAGCAATTCAGTGAAAGATAAAAATTATTCCGTTCTCGATTACTCGGCATTAACCTGGGCGAGTGTCTGTGCCTTTACCGCATTCGTTTCTATTCATAGCAGTAGTTTCGCTGCTGAAGCAGGCTACATAACACCGCTAACAGAATTTGGCGTGCCGGATATTCAGGGGACTTGGTCTTTGGCAACCCAGACTAATTTAGAAAGGGCAGATCGGTTCGAGGGCAAGCTGGCGATCTCAGAAGAAGAGGCCATCTTGATCGAAACGAGAGTAAGGGCGCGAATGGAAGCGAGCAATCGACCTAGCGATCCCGAATCGCGAAGCACCTTCTGCGGGACAGAATGTTGGCGGCTACAATACGTTCTGGATGGACCCGGGAGAGCAACTAGCGGTCGTAAATGGCGAGATTCGTACATCGGTGATAGTGGAGCCCGAAGACGGTCAGCTTCCCTATAGCGAACAGGGTCGCGCCAATTTTGCTGCGGCGATGCAGCAGAGGCAATCCTACGATGGGCCCGAGGTGCGGCCTCTTGGTGAGCGCTGTATGGTAGGTTTTGGTTCTTCAGGTGGACCGCCTAAGTTGCCGGTTCTCTACAACAACCTGACACAGATAATCCAGACGGAATCTCACGTCGTTCTACTAGCTGAGATGAATCATGATGCACGTATCGTACGCATGAATTCCGCGCATCAGGATCCACCGCTCTATCCTTGGCTGGGTGATTCGATTGGTTATTACGAGGAAGGTTCTCTCGTCATCGAGACGACAAATTTTCACGCGCAGCAGGGTATGCGTTCCTCACTGGAACATCGCTTCTATGGTTCTCAGCAGATGAAGGTGCTTGAGCGTTTCACACGCACGTCGGATGACACAATCCTGTATCAGTTTACTGTTGAGGATCCAACGAATTACAGCCAGTCGTGGAGTGGCGAACTACCCATGAATGCGAATGGTGAGCGCCTGTATGAGTACGCATGTCACGAGGGGAACTATGCTCTACCTGGAATTCTGGCTGGGGCCAGGAGGGCAGATACCGAAGGTATCGACTACGCTCCTACCGACCCGGCCAGTGATTGTCTATACTTGAGCAGAGGCTGCCTAGCGTAAGCTAGGTAGCTGATAGCCTTCGGCTTCTAACTTTGCGCGGATGACCTTCTTGTCTATCTTGCCTGTAGAGGTAAGTGGGATCGCATCTGTGACGATAATATCATCCGGCAATTGCCACTTGGCGAAAATCTTGCTGCAGTGTTCGAGCACAGCTTCTTTATCCAGTGACTTGCCTGCCTGCATAATGACCAACGCAACTGGTCGCTCATCCCATTTCGGGTGAGGCTGTGCGACAACTGCCGCCTGTGCAATGTCGGCCATGCCTACGATATGGTTCTCCAAGTCTACGGATGATATCCATTCGCCGCCTGACTTGATCAAATCCTTAGAGCGATCGGCGATGAGAATATATTGCTCAGGATCAATCTTCGCGACATCACCAGTCACGAGCCAACCGTCGTGAAATTTGTCCGGTTGTGGATCATTAAAATATTCCGCCGCAATCCATGGCCCCTTAATGCAGAGTTCGCCCACAGCCTCGCCATCGTGGGGTAGACGGTTCCAATCCTCATCGAAGATTTCGATCTCCAGCCCTGGCATAGCGAGGCCGGCCTTGGCAATATTTTCAAACTGTTGGTCTTCGGATATGTTTATGTGAGAGCGTTTGGCTACCTTTCTTGACAAGGTGCCAAGAGGATTGGTCTCGGTCATTCCCCAGCCCTGAATCATTTCAACGTTGTAGCTATCCCAGTACCAGCGCATCATGGAAACCGGTGGCGCAGATCCGCCGCAGGTCATGCTTTTTAGTTTGCTAAGGTCATACTTCTTTGGATCAGCCTCGAGTGCGGCCTTAACTCCCTGCCAGATAGTTGGAACGCCAGCAGAGATCGTAACTTCTTCTTCGGCCATTAGTTTAAGAAAAGCATCCGGTACCATGAAGCGATGCGGCAAAACCTGCTTGCAGCCCAGCATAGAGGCGCAGAAAGGAAGCCCCCACCCCATAGCATGAAACATTGGTACGATACAGAGAAGGGAATCGAGCGAGGACAGCCCCATGGAATCTGTTAGGCATTCGGTAAGCGTATGTAAATAAGTGGAACGGTTTGTGTACATGACGCCTTTTGGCTTGCCAGTAGTGCCGGACGTGTAACACAAACCCATCGGAGAGTTTTCATCTATTTCTGGCCAGTCGTAAGTTGAATCCTGACCTGCGATAAAGTCTTCATAATCAATTTGGTTTTCGAATGAACTCTCGCCACCCTCGCCATGACGGCAGATGACGAGAAGCTCTACACTAGGCAGCTTGCCCCATAGTGGCTCTAGAAGAGGAAGTAAATCTTCATCTGCGAAGATTACTCTATCGTTTGCATGATTAATGATGTATTCAAGATCGGTCGGAGAGAGTCTAATGTTCAGCGTGTGCAGCACACAGCCCATAGAGGGAACTGCTTGATACAACTCCAGGTGGCGGTAATTATTCCACATGAAGCTGCCTACTCTGTCGCCTACCTCGATGCCATGCTTATGCAGTGCATTGGCAACTTGGTTCGCTCTATCCCAGGTTTGTTTCAGCGTCTGCCGATGCATGCCTTCGGCCTGCATGGTGACGACTTCTATATCCGGATCTAAGATTGCACCCCTGCCTACTATTCTGGACATTAATAGAGGTGTTTTCTGCATTGTCATTCGGATTCTCTCCTGATTGTCGTAGTGTGATTCACGTCGTGGTGTTGGAGCATAGCCGATAACTGGGGGCTTGTTCAAATGCCGCTCGAGGCCGCATACTCTGGCTGATACGCCTGCTGGAATTGAATTGATGAGCGGGGAGGTTTATTCTCATAAAGCTGCGCCTTTCGGGGGTGAAAACCCAAACAAACCATGGAGAAAGCAATGCTAAGCGCCAAGGAGCACGCCAAGAAGGAGATCATAGTTAAGGGCAAGACGATGAGCTATGTGGAGATGGGAGAGGGCGACCCGATCATCTTCCAGCATGGGAATCCTACTTCATCCTATCTATGGCGGAATGTCATGCCGCATCTACAAGATCAGGGGCGGTGTATAGCTATCGATCTCATCGGCATGGGGGATTCAGACAAGTTAGACAATCCCGATGCTAGCAGCTATACCTTCGTGCAACACAGGGACTATCTCGATGGAGCATTGGAGGCGCTGGGAGTCGAGCGCGATGTAACTCTGGTAATTCATGACTGGGGTTCAGCGCTGGGTTTCGATTGGGCTAATAGGCATCGCGATGCCGTTAAGGGCATCGCCTATATGGAAGGCATTGTTCGGCCGGTATCTTGGGAAGAATGGCCTGAGGCAGCACGAGGCGTGTTCCAGGGCTTTCGCTCGAGCGCCGGTGAAGAAATGGTGCTGGATAAGAACACCTTCGTCGAGAGAGTCCTGCCGGGTTCTATTCTTAGAGATTTGACCGAGGAGGAGATGGCAGTCTACCGGCGTCCCTTCCAAAATAATGGCGAGGATCGACGACCGACTCTTACCTGGCCACGACAAATACCGATCGATGGAACTCCCTTAGACGTAGTAGAGATCGTACAAGCCTATGCGGATTGGCTTACTGAAGCGGATCTACCCAAGCTATTTATTAATGCTGAGCCGGGTGCGATATTGATAGGAGCGCAGCGAGAATTTTGTAGGTCTTGGCCTAATCAAACCGAGGTGACAGTCTCGGGAAATCATTTCCTTCAAGAAGATTCACCCCACGAGATCGGGCAGGCAATCGCCGAATGGCGAAAGACGATCTAATACGAGTGACCTGGAATCACGGATAACTGGATGAACAAAGTGAGCGATCAGCTAGAATTCTTTGGTAAGGCGGCAAAGCGCCTCTTCGTGCTGCTGATAGTATTCACTGTATTCTTGGCTGGGGCGCAGCAGTCAGAGAGTCAGAGTGCGGACGCGGAAAATCGCCAGCTAATGGCGGGAGACTGGCTCATCAATGATGAGCTATCTGATAATAGCGACGATCAGGTGGAAGAGGCGATCAAGGCCGGTGGTGGGAAGGTTGCTCGGCGCTTTTTCAGGAAGCGCCCAGAAGACTTCTATCGAGGCGGCCCCCCGGAGCAGGAACTCTACGATCGCATTTCCTATGACGATGTATTGCGTATCGAATACACAGACCCGGAATTTACCTTCACCTACGCGAATAACTATCAACGCATCTTCCACACAGATGGCCGGCGGCGCAGTACCACGGCCAATAGTTTCTATTCAGAAGGCGGCGAAGACTTCTCGTTCGGGAATTGGGATGCGGCTGCGCTAGTTGTGGAGGCTAGACCTCGCGATGGAGGCTTCACGCTTGAGACCTACACACTTGAAGAGGGCGGGAATCGATTGCGGGTCGAGATGACAATCGAACCGGAATCATTTCGAGGGGCAATTAGCCTAACGCGAGTCTACGATCGCGCTAATTGAGCGACGATCTCTTCTTCAACTTCTCTTAGTCGATCCTTCCCGAAAAAGATTTCATCACCTACAAAAAAAGTAGGTGCGCCGAACGTGCCTCGATTTACCGAGGCCTCTGTGCTGTCTATCAGCTTCTGCTTCACACTGGGCTCAACGCTTCCCGCTAGCAATTCATCCGCTGGTAAGTTCGCGGCTAGTAGAGCGCTCTTTATAATTTCAGCGTCGGCCATATTGAGTTCCTGCTCCCACATGCTCTGATATATAGCCTCGATGTATTCCTTAGCGATACCTTTGTCACTCGCGCAAACCGCGCCACGCATAATATGCAGTGTGTTTACGGGAAAGTTAGGATTAAATTTGAACTTCGATAGATCGTATTTCTCAATGAAGCGCTTTGTCTCTAGGGCGTTGTACTCAGATTTGTTCTTGATGCCCGCGAACGCTTCCATAGGCGATTTATTATTCGTCGCTCTAAATACGCCGCCTAGTAATATCGGCACATAGTCGAAAGTGATGCCTGTGCGTTCTTCGATGGCAGGTATGACTCGATGACAGTAGTAGGTGTTAGGACTGCCAAAATCGAAATGGAATTCTGCTCTAATTGTCATAATTTAGTTCATACCTTTAGTTCGTGCCTAGTGTGAATTGGGCAAGATTTAGAATTTCTCGGCGAAGGGTCTGACGTCCATCTCATGGGTCCATGCATCGCGACTTTGATGATGCAGCATCCAATAATTGTCTGCTATAGATTTTGGGTCCATAAGAGAGTCGGCGGGCAGGGAGTCTGGATCTTCGCCTCGTTCCTTTATTCGGTCACGGACGAAGGCGGTATCGACGCCAGAATCGATGATCAGATGTGCCACATGAATGTTCTCGGGGCCGAGTTCTCGCGCCATGCTTTGTGCCAAGGCGCGTAGTCCAAATTTAGCGCTGGAAAATGCGGCGAATCCACTGCCTCCGCGTAGGCTGGCTGTTGCGCCTGTGAAGAATATAGAGCCTCTTTTGCGTGGCAGCATGTATTTTGCTGCCTCTCGACCACTTAGAAATCCGGTCAGGCAGGCCATCTTCCAAACTTTATAGAACACTCTCTCTGTGGTTTCTAGGATGGGGAAGTTTACGTTTCCGCCCGCGTTCGAAATCACAATCTCGATTGGCCCGATATCCTTCTCAATGGAGGCGAAACGCTTGACTATCTGAGCTTCTTCGCGTGCATCCAATGTGTAGCTGAGGGCCTGACCGCCTGCGGTCTCGATTTCAGCAACGAGCGCATCGTTCTTCTCGCCATTGCGTCTTCCAAGGCAAACGATGAAGCCCCCGGCGGCGAATCGGCGTGCTATGGCGGCGCCGATGTAGTCACCAGCGCCGATGATGACGCATACCGGAGAATTGTTTTTCATGTTATCGAGTTTATTTTTTAGCGTTCTACAGTGGCTTGACGAATTTTAGCGTCATGCGGTCGCTTTCACCAATTGCCATGTACTTACCTCTATCCACATCGCCCATTCTGTAGTTAGGAGGAAGAGTCCAAACACCTTCGGGGTGTACTGTTGGATCTTTAGAATTGGCGTTCAATTCGCTGTTGCCTGCAAATTCGAATCCGGCAGCTGCTGCAACTTCTTTTACATAAGCTTCGGTTACGTATCCGGAGGTGCGCATGACGTCCATGCCAGCATCTGGCTTAGCTCTATGCTCAACTACTCCCAGAACGCCACCAGGCTTCAACGCCTTGTAGAACGTTGCGAAGTATTCGTGTTCTTGTCCTGCCATGATCCAGTTGTGTACGTTGCGAAACGTAAGCGCCATGTCTGCCGACTCAGGTGGTGCAATAGTAACCTCGTTAGGCGGGTTCAGATGACGTACAGTAATTTTTCCATAGAGATCTGGGTCAGCGGTGATCTTCTCTTCAAAATTACGTAGGTTAGGCGGCATGTAAGAGGCAGATGCGTTTGGTGAAAAATGGGCTGCATAGTATTTGCCGTGATCGCGAAGATAGGGAGCCATGATCTCCGTATACCAGCCTCTGGACGGTAGGATTTCTATTACAGTCATGTCTGCGGCCAGGCCAAAAAACTCCAGAGTGTCTACCGGATTGCGCGATTCGTTTCGATCGCGATTCGACTCACTGCGATGCTCGCCTTCTGCCCACTGAGTTAACGTCTTCGCTGTGGCGGCGCCATGATGATCAGCGAGGGAGAACTGAGTAAAGCTCAGTGCTATAGTCGAGAGCGCTGCAGTAAAAAAGAACTTAGAAGATTTCATCGTAAACCTCATTCTGAATCATTATTGTTAGTTTATTGAGTGAGCGATAGGCTCAATTGCTATTCCTGATTCTTACACGAAATATTCGGGCAGGCCAACAATATCCACTCCCTAGGTGCTAAACTCTGCTGTGCATGGGTGGTAAGGACTGTCGGTTTGTTGGGTGTTTCATATGAAATATGCAGCCTTGGATACCTCTTCTTTGTGCGCTGCGATCAGAATTCTAGAAACTCTGCGCTAATAAATTTTCAAAATATTTTGGCACTATCTCTGAGGCATTACCGACAATGTGTTCATCAAACCTAGAGCTTGTGCTCTCAAGGTTCAGTTCAACAGTATGTGCACGGCGAATCTTTGCGGTCTGATAGAAGCCAGAAGCAGGATACACATTCCCAGAGGTGCCAATGGCTACGAATACATCGCAACCTTCCAGCGCCTGATTGATCTTGTTCATCTGCAATGGCATCTCGCCAAACCAGACAATGTGTGGCCGTAGATTGCCGGGTGAAAGGCAGCAACGACATTCAGTGTCGAAGTTGAAGTCCTCAGCGATATCGAATATCAACAGCGAGTTAAGACAGCGCATCTTTAGTAACTCACCGTGCATATGTATTAAATTCTCTGAGCCAGCGCGTTCGTGAAGGTTATCTACGTTCTGCGTAACCAATAGAAATTTTCCTGAGAACTCGTGCTCAAATTTCGCGAGGTAGCTGTGTGCTGCGTTGGGTCTGACTTGACCCGAGAGTAATTGCTGTCGCCGTTGGTTGTAGAACTCGTAGACTAATTGCGGATTGCGTTCGAAACCCTCAGGTGTGGCGACGTCGTCGATGGGGTGATTCTCCCACAAGCCATCGGCCGCGCGAAAAGTCTTGATGCCAGATTCGGCAGAGATGCCTGCTCCGGTAAGTACGACTATGGATTCAGCTCTTGCGCTCATTTGGCCAGTGTATCACGGAGAAATCCAGCTCAGATAATGTCAATCCAGCGAGCGAGTAAGATCAACTGCTGCGAGCAGTGTCAGGCTTAGGCGTATTTTATGAGTTAGTGAATAGAAATCTAGAGGGTATAATGGCGCTAATTAAATCCATGTATCACATTTCTTACCGAATCCGAGAGAGAACACAATGACCGCTTTGAAACTAGGCAATTTGGCGCCGACATTCACTTTGCTAAACCAAGCAGGAGAGAAGATAAGTTTGAAAGACTTCAGAAGCAGCGCTAACGTAGTGCTGTATTTCTATCCGAAGGCCATGACGCCTGGCTGCACTAATCAAGCCTGCGGACTACGCGATTCCAGAAAGCAGCTAGCCATGTTTGACGCGGTAGCGCTGGGTCTGAGCCCAGATCCAGTGGAGAGATTGGCGAAGTTCGAAGAAAAAGAGAGTCTGAATTTCGATCTTTTAGCAGATGAGGATCATGGCATCGCTGACAAGTATGGCGTATGGGATCTAAAGAAGTTCATGGGTCGTGAATACATGGGTATTGTGCGAACAACTTTTATCATCGACAAGCAAGGGCGGCTGGCGCATATTATGGATAAGTTCAAGACCAAGACTCATCATGATGACGTATTGGAGCTGCTTAAGGATCTGCACTAGGCCCGGCTGTTATGGAGTTAAACTATCGACAGTACTCAGCAGCGGGTGCGCCCGTGCTCGTGCTTCATGGCCTGTTTGGAAGCCTTAGCAATTGGGGGTGGCATTGTAAGCAGTTAGCAGGGAGTTACGCTGTCTATGGGGTTGATCTGCGCAATCATGGTGACTCCCCGCATTCAGATCAGCTCGATTATCAGGTAATGGCGGAAGATGTTCGTCAGCTGATTATTCGCCTAGGATTAAAATCTTGCTGTATCGTTGGACATTCGATGGGTGGCAAAGTTGCGATGCAGCTTGCGCTCAACTCCCCTGATCTGGTGGACAAACTGGTGATTGTTGATATAGCACCGGTTAGCTATCCCGAGGATGCAGACAGTCACATGAATGTGCTGGCAGCCATGGATGCTGTGAAACTCAGTGAGATCCAAAGCAGGACAGAGGCTGAAGTAACCCTCGAAGATTATATTCCCCAGGAGGCTCTACGAAAATTTGTCCTAACAAATTTAGCGCGTAATAAGGAAGGTTTATTTGAGTGGCGGTTACATAACGATTCAATACGGGAAAACTACGCTAAGCTCCGGTCGGAGCTCGTATCGACAAAGAGTTTTTCGAAACCCGTACTTTTTGTAAAAGGCAGTTTGTCACTGTATATAAAACCCGAGTATGAAACGCAGATCAAAGAATTGTTTCCTGTGGCATCGGTAAAGCTAATCATGGATGCGGGGCATTGGCTGCATGCGGAACAACCTCAGGCCCTGCAGAAGGTTCTACTTAAATTCTTACCCAGTTGATTCACATCGACTCGGTTCCCGTTCGATAGTTGCTTTAAGGAATTGTTGTGACAGTACTCAGTGTTAATGTAAATAAGATTGCCCTATTGAGAAATTCTCGAGGCCGAGAATTTCCCTGCGTAGTTGGATTCAGCGAACAGCTAATCTCACTGGGCGTTAAGGGCATAACGGTCCATCCGCGCCCAGACGAGCGTCATATAACTCGGCGCGATGTCTATGCGCTTAGCGAAATGCTAAAAGACAAGTCGCAGGTCGAATTCAATATAGAAGGCTACCCTTCGGAAGACTTCATGAAGATGGTGCTAGAAGTGTGTCCAGATCAATGCACGCTCGTACCCGATTCTCCCGAGCAACTGACTTCGGACCATGGTTGGAATATTCCGCCGAATCAGTCTGTGCTACAACAGGTATTGAGCGAACTTCGTGACGGCGGCGTTCGCAGCAGTCTATTCCTAGACCCTGATTCTGAAATGGTTGATCACGCACAGGGCGTAGCTGCGGATCGTATCGAGCTATATACGGAGGACTACGCGAGCCACTACGCGGGTCCCGAGCGGGAGTCAGTTTTCGAGTGTTATCGTGCGGCGGCACAAAGAGCGGATCAGCTCGGTATAGGCATCAATGCAGGGCATGATCTGGACTTACAGAATTTGGCTAAGTTTCTGCAGATACCCAACATTCTCGAAGTTTCGATCGGTCATGCGCTGGTTGTCGAATCGCTACAGCTGGGGGTTTCCCAGGTTATTGAGCGCTACCTGGCGATCGTAGATGCTAGTTGAGTAGGTGCCGAGCAGATAGTCAGGGGAAATCTGGAAACTTACGAGTCTAAGAACGCACCCTGTTAAGTTG
>CASQMQ010000064.1 GCA_949430125.1 uncultured Pseudomonadales bacterium | reverse complement strand
TTAAATTCAGTAGTGGAGGTCCATGGAAAATAACTTCCTTCTTCATGCCAGTTTTTTGCCAGCGAGGAATAGAATGTGAAATCTGTTGATTGCGCCAAGGCAGAAAAGGGAAATGTTGCAGCTCCCGCCGCCGCCATTTTTAACAGTTGTCTGCGTTTCATTGACTTGTGACTCCTAACTGGGTTGTCCAGGGTAGATTTATCAAACACTGCTCACGAGGGATAGAACGCAAAGCCGTCAGTTTAATTACCGCATCGATTATTTTTTGCATAGGCGCGGACAGCTGTAGAAAATAAATCTGTCCCCATTATTTTATCTCAGTACATGCCGCTCTAACATTTGTCGTCTAACCACCGCGCCGTAAACATTTCCATTAGCATCCACTCCAACACCCTCGGCACCCGAGTGATCGTCCCGCAGAGGTTCCATGTCTTCGATGAATGCAGTCACTGTTCCATCAACGGCTGAGCCGATACGAATACCCTTTCTTATTCCCATTAATTCACCCGCACCGGTGTCGGGTCCGGATTCCGAATCGGCCACATAAATTTTGTCATCAGCAGTAATGAAAATACCGCTAGGGCGACCGAACTGCCTCCATTCGTCTATAAAAACTCCCTCCTGACTAAAAATCTGGATGCGATTGTTGTCTCTATCGCCAACAAACAACCTTCCTTGGGAATCCATGGCTATGCTATGGGGTTCGCTGAATTCCCCTTGCCCTGATCCTTTGCTTCCCCATTGCTTAATGAACCTTCCCGTAGATGAATAATGCACAATTCGATTATTCATGCCACCCCGGTGGCTCTCGGCGACAAAGATGTCCCCGTCGTTAGGATCAACAACAACGTCAGTCGGATTGAAAAGAAGTCCCGGTGTTGATCCGCCCCGCGCTTGTTGTCCCAGCGTCATCAAAATCTCACCGTCGGGGCTGAACTTGAAAACCTGATGCCCAATGCTATCGTTACTGCGCGCGTCCGTGACCCAAAGATTCCCTTCATAATCCACCGTGCCGCCATGGGGAAAAATAAACAGTCCTGCACCAAAAGAATTCAGTAAATTACCGTCATAGTCATATTTAAGAATAGGTGCTTCGCTTCGACCCTCACAGGAGTTGTCAATGCAGCGGTGTATCACATAGATGAATTGACCATCAGGAGAAGGTTCCACGGCAGTAACTGCAGCCCATTTTGACCCTTGAGGTAATTCGCCCCAACTGCGTTGTGTCTCATAGGGCTGAGGCAGGTCATTGCGCACGCCGTGGGCAATGCTTGGCGCCGATTGGGATTGGGCGTGAGTGTGTATCCCCGTATCGGCAATGAGGAGCGATACCGCGAGTAGCGCTAGTGTTTTTATTGTTCTCATGAGTGAACCCAGTAGTAATGAAAATTAATAGGGACCGAAATTATTCAGCGTTGATTTAGCAATCAAGTTACTCACATCATTCTGATTGCGGATATTTCCGCAAAGCCATGCCTCCTGTGAGTGAGCCATAGATATTGCCATCACTATCAGCAGTAACTCCCTCCTGACTACCGTCGCTGTCGGTGTCCTCGATAAACAAAATAATTTCACCGTCTCTAACATGACCAACTCGGATGCCCTCTTCAAAGCCAGGATTAGATTGTGCTGTGTTTGAAGATGAGGAATCGGCGACATACAACAGGTCATTGTCATCGATGAACATGCCACTGGGACGACCAAATTGTTTCCACTCATCGATAAATTTACCTAGCTGGTCAAAAATGAGCACTCTGCTATTACCACGATCACCAACAAATAACCTCCCTGCCGAGTCCATAGCAAGTGCGTGAGGCGTGTGAAACTGATTCGGACCGTCGCCAGCTGAGCCCCATGTCATGAGAAAGTCCCCACGAGAATTAAACTTTACTATGCGAGCGTTGGAGCGTGGACCATGCCCATCACCGACAAAAATATCGCCATTGGGTGCAACGAGAACTGCCGATGGCATATTGAATGTGTCCGGTCCGTCGCCGGGAATGCCGGGTTTGCCCAGGGTCATGAGCAGCTCACCTTCGGGGCTGAACTTGAAAACCTGATGGCCCTTACCTTCGCTAACAGTATCGATTTCACGTGAGCCAACATCATCCGTCACCCAGACATTGCCATCTCTATCCACAAACAACCCATGGGGGCGCTGGAAAAGATTTGCGCCAAAGCTGAGAAGGTGATTGCCCTCGCGATCGAATTGCATGATAGGAGCAAGATTTGAACCTCGGCAATCGGAGCCGCCGCAGCGATCATACACCCAGATAGAAGAGCCATCCGGGTGAATTGCCAGGCCTGAGGTGGCGCCGATTGTTCTGCCTGCTGGTAGTTTGAAAAATGTTTCGTCGAAGCTATAGTCTTCCTCAGCGACGAAACGGACGTCCGTAAGTTGAGAGAATGCAGTGACAGAAAAAACGAGCGAAAGCGCTGCCGCTAAAGTTTGCTGGATATGGACTTTGTTCAGTTTTGTCATAATCGTCTTGCTCGGCTGACGGTGAATAAAAACTGGGGAAGAGTAAGAATACAATACTAAATTTTTGCCGTAACCCGATTTATTGGTATTGGATCGAAGTACTCTGGCTATCTTTGATTGACATCTACACTAGTCGCAGGATTCGCATCATCACCGGGATCATGAAAGAACCCTGCTATTACGCTTACCGAAACTGCTGGGCTGGTTTCGGCTAGGCAGGCGATGACATGATTATCTGGATCATCATCACCGAGTGAGAGTGGAAGTACTAGGTCACCATTTTCAAGAAGGACCGACATAGCAGTTCGCTGCGCCTCGGCGAGATTAGCGCCCTGAGGTCCGGTAACTCCGCCTTCCCAGGTTAGCAGAATAGCCTGTGCAGTATCTTCATGGCATGCACCCTCGAGTCCTGATGCGCTGGGTGCAAAGCGTTCGGCAAAGACGAGACTGGGGCCGTCTTCAAGGGCTGTCACCTTTTCTCCTCTCAAGCCTATTAGGGAATTTCCATCGGTATCTTCGAGTTGTTCTACTATTTCAACGCTGAGCGGCAGCGAATCCTCGGGACTAAAAGATCCAATAAGAAGAACTGTGCGCAACTCGAGAGACTCTATGGCAGGTCGCAGAGTTGCACACAAAGGAGTAACAACCTCGCCAGAGCTGGTTTCAACTGCAAAGGCAGCTGCAGAAACTGATGCACCACTTATCTGGACTGAAAAGGTAACCGGCATTCCATCCTGCCCGCCTGCAGGCGGCAATCCACATAATCTAGTAGCTCGCGGCGGCAAGGGATCGAGCCCATGATAGACAGACAAAATGCGCGCCTCACTCTCACTTCCCGCACTTTCTTGCGCGGTAGCAACAATGGTAAAACAAAGTAAGGTGATTGCGGTTAGTAGTTTCATTTTAAGACTAAATCCCTCGTGTCGTTGAAAATTCAATACTCTCGAGTGATTCGAGATTGAAGTTGGCCATAGTTGGTTGTGTGTGTGCAAAAATATTGCTGGATCAAGGTTCGTAACTATAAACTCTCAACCGCCCCGGTACATCTCCGCCAGAAATCGAAACAGCAAGATACTGAACTCCATCGATTGCATAAGTCATTGGGCTACCAGTCTGTTGCGCCGGCATTGCCAAACTACCCAGTTGTTCACCGGTACGTTTGTCGTAGGCTCGTAGCAAGGCTTCCTGCTTGCCATCCGCATTAGTATAGCCGCCGCCGTCGCCGGCTATAACGAGTGTTTTGGTAACCAGAACACCCACACGCCCAGCTTGTCCAGTAGGTGGGATATCTATGCCTGCCAGTGCAGGATGATTACGAATGGAATCCGGCGTCTCACCGTGGACAGCATCCCACAAGATTTCACCTTCGTTCAAATCTAACGCCACAATCTGGCCATAAGGTGGTTTGATTAATGGCAAACCGTCCACACTCAAGCGCGGCGCAGTTCTCAATTGCAGATTAATATAATCCATGTCGGAACGGTCCGGGCGACTGCTCATAGACATTCGACCCACATCAGACTTGCTAAAAATATACATGATGCCAGTTTCAGGATCTACTGCGCCTCCAGGCCAATTGGCTCCGCCTGTTTGTGAGGGCATGAACAGTGTGCCGAACGTACCGTCGTCGGCGTCTGCAAGAGACGGAGGCATATAGATATCGCCGTAGCGGTACTGAGACAGTATCTCGCGTGCCTTAGCTTTAAGTTCAGGCGTGAAATCAATTAGTTCATCGTCGTTGAGTCCTTGGCGAGCGAACGGCGGAGGTTTAACAGGAATTGGCTGGGTAGGAGAGAGTCGTTCACCCGGGACATCAGATGGGGGTACTGGCACTTCCTCTATTTCAAATAAGGGTTCGCCGGTCGCCCGGTCAAACACAAAGGTGAAACCCTGTTTCACGGTTTGCACTAGCGCGGCGCTAGTTTGGCCATTAATCGTTAGATCAAGAAGTATGGGCGCAGAGGGAATATCCCAATCCCACACGTCATGATGTGTGGTCTGAAAATGCCATTGTCGCTCGCCAGTTGTAAGGTCTAGTGCTACTACGCTGTTTGTAAAAAGATTGTCGCCGTGGCGATGACCACCGTAGGAGTCTCCGGTGGCGGTTTCAGTAGGTAGATAAACTGTATTAAGCTCAGCGTCGACAGTCATCTGCGCCCAGACGCCACCATATCCTGTATAAGACGAAGAATTATTCAGCCAGGTGTCATTACCGTATTCATCGGCCTGAGGAATGCTGTGAAAAATCCAAAGCCTATTCCCGGTTCGTGCATCGTAGCCGCGTACATGACCTTTCGGCTTCTCTCGACTAGTGGGCATTCTTCCAGCACGAAACGCCGAACCCATAACGATGACGCCATTGGCAACAATAGGCGCGGCATGGAGTCCTACTTCACCTGTTGTCAGGTCCAATTCCTGATCGAATTCTTGTTTTAAATCTACAATGCCATCGAGTCCAAAATCCTCGATGCGTAGCCCGTTCGCTGCATCTAGGGCAATCATCTGGTAGCCAGGCGTCACATAAATGATTCGTCCTTTTTCGCTGCCATCATCCCACCATGCCAGTCCGCGGCCTGACAACCGACGGGGAGCGTTGGAAGCGCGCTCTCCCTCATCGAGTCGGGACATCCAGAGCATTTCTCCTGTCTGCGCATCCAAAGCAACAACAGCTCGCCTGTTTCCGGCAGTGGTATAGATTGTTCGATTGACCATCAGCGGCGTTGATTGAAAATTGAATTCTGGACTAGGGCCAAAGTTACTCGTGTCGAATTCCCAAGCTAGCGCTAACTGGCTGAAGTTTTCACCATTGATTGTGTCCAGCGGAGAATAACGGGTGCTCGCTAGGTCGCCTCCATAGGTGCGCCACTCCTGATCCTGAGCCTGCGAGTGACTGAATGCGCTGAGTGACAAGAGGATGGAGGAGAAAGCTAACTGCGTAGATATTTTGTGGAAAGTACTGCGGGTGAATGGCATGAACTGTTCTCTCAATATTTCTGGCAGAAGCTACTAGCGATTCACAGCTGCCCGATTACTTATCGCAATATCTCAACGACTTGATTGCGCCCCGATCTAGCGAGGCGCAATCAATCTTCAGTCACGACTGCAGAATTTATCAGTCACTGCCTGCAAGGGAGCGTTTCTGCTTGGCTTCTCTTTCGGCAACCATAATCTCAAAGCCCTCATCGTCAAGGTGAGTAACGGCGATCCAGGCGTGTGTCATTTCATCGCCGGTGCGACTGCCGCCCACAACCCACATATCAGGATCCGGATTATTGGGGTTGTCGGCCGTATTGTCATACCACTGCTTCAATACTAGAACTGCACCTGCTGGAAGCAGTGGAGCAACATCGGGTTCATAGATATGGTTGTGATGCCAAGTAGCGCTCCATTTGGAGATCTGGCTGACCGGCTCTGTACGGCCGGTTTCGGGATAGAAAATCTCCAGAGAGGCGGCGTTCATGCGCAGGTGGCCATGGGGCTGGAAACTATCGATGCGCACAGGATGGTCAAAGGTGTGGAAGCCCTGCGTCATTTGATAGCCGTTAGGTGGAATTATAAGATCTTCCTGTTGCTCGATACGGTAGTTTGTCAGGGTCTGTCTGTAGACGCCTTCCTGCTCGCCGAATTCTTCATCGTGGAACCACAGGCCAATTTCAACCACGTTGTCCTCGATCATCGCGCCTTTGGCGGTTGCACCAACGCCACCGGGGAAATTATGAATATTCCATTGTATTTGTGCGCCGGGAGGCAGAGTCCTACAGACATCACCAGGCACTTTCTCGCCCCATTTGCCCATGGCGTATTCAGTGAGCATGCCATCTCGGCGAAGGTCACCGTATTCGTCTTCGACAAAGATGATTGAATTTGCGTGGTGGACTACCGCCGCTGCATCTCCGCGAGGCTTCACTTGAACTGCCTTAATGCAGCGCTCGGCAACTGCCGCAGTTAATCTGGGGTCAACAATCTCTCTTATCCACAGGTCATTACCGGTGGCGGGGACATCATAGGAGGATGAAGGCACGATCAGATCCGGCGCGCCAAGTTCAGCTTCGAAGTTCCATTGGCTTGGAGTTTTCACCTGAGCAACAGGTGCAATAACGTCAATATCGCCTCGAGGGGAGCCAGCATTCACCCAGGCCACGATGGTATCGATATCGTCCTGTTGCATGCGCCAGTCCCCAACTAGCTCCTGGATGCCAATGCCGTGGTCATAGGCATAGGGAGGCATTTCTCGATTTGCCACCTTCAGTTGAATCAGCGGAGCCCAGGGGCGTACCTGATCAAAATTAGTGAGCTGCATCGGGCCGATGCCGCCTTCCTGGTGACACACGACGCAATTCTCATTGATGATTTGCGCCACGTGCTCGTTGTAGGAAATCTGATCTTGGGCGAATACACTCTGGAGCCCAAGCACAGCAAAGGCTGCGAGCGTTAATTTGATAAGTTTCATATGCATTCCCTCTAGCGGAGATCATCTGAGCTGAGTTTGTAAGGCTTCTCTAAGTTGCTGCCACTTAGCATAACCCATTTTTAACTAGAATTTCCAAGACAAGTCTCGGACTTGTCGTCACATTTCTGTTGCCAATACTGGATAATTCTTGGCTTCTAAGATAGTTTTTCGATTCCATTGCCCCGGTGCTCATTCATGAAAACGACTAAAACATTAGCTCTGCTACTATACTCTTTATTTATCTTGTCTTCTGCCGCGCACGCTGCGGAGCCAGCCAACATCACTGTCACTCGCCTTGGCGATGCTCCCATCATCACTCCCGAAATGGATACTCGAATGGGTGGCAATATCCAAGGCCCCACGTTGATCAAGGTGCCCAATTGGGTAGAGAATCCGCTAGGCAACTACTATCTGTATTTTGCCGATCATCGTGGCACCTACATTCGCATGGCCTACGCCGAGGAAGTCACTGGCCCGTGGATCGTGCATTCACCAGGTTCCTTAAAGCTCGAAGACTCATTCTTCCCCACTACTTGCCCGCCCTGCTCACATAGGCCAGGTAGAACCGGAGCCCTGTATGCTCATATTGCATCACCTGACGTACAAGTGCGGGAAGACCTTCAACAAATAGTGATGTATTACCATGGCCAAAGTGAAGGCAGACAATTCACACGTGCAGCTGTGTCTGAAGACGGCATTCACTTCGAAGGCAGAGAGGAAGATTTAGGTCGCGCCTACTTTCGCGTGATAGAGCACGGGAATTTTCACTATGCCATGAGCATGCCAGGTTACCTTTTCCGCTCTCGCGACGGCTTGACGAATTTCGAGGCGGGCCCCCAATTTTTTACCCCTAACATGCGTCATTCGGCTCTGCTGATTCGAGATGGACGCCTCTATGTATTCTTCACTAATCGGGGCGACGAACCGGAACGCATAATGCTTTCTACGATCGAGTTAAAAGATGACTGGAATGAATGGACTGCAAGTGAGCCGATAGAAGTAATGCGGCCTGAAATGGATTACGAAGGAGCCGATTTGCCTTTGGAAGCTTCAAGAGGAGGCTACATCGATGAGCGGGTTCACCAACTCAGAGATCCAGCCATCTATTCCGAAGATGACAAAACCTATCTACTCTATTCAGTTGCGGGTGAGAGCGGCATCGCCGTCAGCGAAATTAATTTTACTGATTGATAGCTATCGTTAAATTACTGCATCGATTACCGCTATAGTTAAGAAATCTTACAATAACAATGGAGACCCCATGAATTCTCGCCGCCACATATCGATCCTGATTACTCTGCTGCTAATGTGCTTCCCTTTCATAAACACGCAAGCTCAAACCACGCTATCACCTACGGATCATTGCCGGGATTTTTCGGCGGATGCGATCGTCACCTTTGCCGATCCAGACTTAGCGGAAGTTGTTCATGAAGCGATAGGTTTGGATACGCGGACAGCACTAACCTGTGGACAAGCAGCCAAGTTAGAACAACTGATTGTGGGGACTACCATTGAGCGCGTAGTTTACGGCGGCACCTTACGACCCTCGCCAGAAAAACCTTTCGAAAGCCTGGAGGGAATCCAGAACCTTACAGGCCTAACCAGACTCAACCTGATCAATCGACTCATTACTGACATTAGCCCCCTTCGCACTCTGACTAATCTCGTTACCTTGAACTTGCATACTAATTGGTTCAGCGACCTTAGCCCGGTAAGTGAACTGACCAATCTCGAACAGCTTATCGTCAGTGAGAACCCGATCTTCGATATTAGCCCATTGGCGAGACTAACTAAGCTTCGAAGACTGCATGTACATGGCCTGTATCCCCAGCAACTCCAACATTATCTCGATATGGACGATGGACGCGACCCTAACGTAGTATTCAATGGAATCACTGATATCAGTCCGCTTGCGAGGCTCACCGAAATGCGCTTGCTGCGCATTCACCTCAATGCTATTTCTGATATTAGTGCGCTGGCCAATCTCACCAAACTCACCCATCTGCGTATTTATGAAAGCCAAATTAAAGACATTAGTGCGCTAGCGAATATGAATGAACTGACTTTATTGTGGGCTAACAACAACCAGATAGAAGACCTTAGCGCACTAAGAGGTAAGCCGGCCCTGGTGCAACTTAGCTTGGATGGCAACGCCATCTCCGACGTTAGCCCTCTTCAGGACATGATAGGCGTGAGATATCTGTTTCTCAGCAACAACAATATTGAGGACATCGCGCCGCTGCGTAGACTCAACGCATTGCAGGTCCTACGTTTAGAGAACAACGACATCACTGACGTGAGCGCCCTCGCCGGCCTAAATCAGCTTAGAGAGTTGAGCCTAGCTCAGAACTGGTCCCTCTATAATGTACAACCACTGCTATTGAACGAGGGCATCGGTGAAGGCGACGAACTCGACCTACGCTTCACCTATACTCCTTGCTCCGACATGGACGCTTTTGCCAACTTGGGAGTCAATCTGCTCAGAGTCACTGCGATAAATGGCTCAGCCTGTGATGGTCGAAGGCTGGAAGATGATCAGAACTTCTGAACCTATCAAATTGGCCAGAGTTTGAAATATCTCCAGCATTCAAACAAGACAATAGTGCTTTAGTATTTAGACGGAACCCAAGCAAGGAATATAGTAATGAAACATTTTTTTAGAAACTTATCTTTAACTGCACTGTCGCTCGCCCTTTGCTCTGGTGCTTGGGGCCAACAAGTTCTGCAACCCTCTGACAATTGTCGAGACCATACTGCTTCTGACATAGTGACCTTTGCAGATGCCGTGCTGGAAAGTGAAGTGCGTGAGGCTTTATCCCGAGGACCACAGGACACTCTTAGCTGTGGCCAAGTAGCGCAATTAACCAATCTGGATGCTTCTGGTGTGGGCGCTAGACGATCGGTTTCAGGGTCTCCTGAATGGAGAGACCCTGAACATCTGTTTCATGACCTTTCCGGAATTCAGAACCTCACAGGCTTAACCGACCTCGCTCTACGAAACCGCGGCCTCTCCGACATTAGCCCACTGGCTGGCTTGACCGACTTGATAAACCTAAACTTACACACAAACTGGATTTCTGACATCAGCCCTCTGCGTGGTTTGACCAAGCTGGTCAGGTTACGTATCGCCGAGAATCCCTTGACCGATATCAGTGCCCTAAGTGAGCTTACCGAATTGAGAGTGCTTCGGATGCATCGCCACGGAGACTTCATCGGCGGACAAAACCCTAGAACGCATATGGGAGCAACAGGCTTACTCTTTACTAACGCCGTTACCGACATTAGTCCGTTGGCAAAACTTACCAACCTTGTAGACCTTAATATTCACACGCAAGACATAAGCGATCTGACACCACTGAGTGGTTTAACTTCTCTTATTGAACTGCGATTAGCGGCAAACTCATTTACCGATCTCAGCCCGCTACGTGGACTCGCTACTTTGCAGTATCTCGAACTCACGGGTAACGACATAACCGACATTACCCCGCTTAGTGGACTAACAAACCTGATGCAGCTCGATCTTCGATTCAACCCTGAATTAGGCAATATTCAAGCGCTGTTTGAGAACCCCGGCATTGGCTCAGGGGATATTGTCGAGCTAAGACACACTAATGTGTCGTGCGCAGACCAGGCACTACTGGCAGAAAAAGGCGTGGAGGTTCGCACTGAACTGTTTTCATCTTGCGCCACGGCCACCAGACAAAGATAAAAACTGGTAGCTGTATCGGCAATATGGGGTTTGAGAAAATATTCATCGCTCTACAATCCCATTGAAGAAATGAACCGCGGGGGTCAAAGTTCAACCCCTGCATTCCCCTTATTTCTCTCCCGTTTCACCGAATCACCAGTCCCCTTTTGCAATAATTTGCGGTAGTCTCTGGATTAACATCAATTCAATAAAAAGCGTCGAGGCGAGCAGAACATGAGCATAAAGCCCCTGAGAAACCTACCAGTAGTCTTTGTTTCCCTATTCGCGGCACTGGCCGTCAGCGTGGCCTCGGCCCAGGAGATCCCTTGGGCCTCAAGCGCCGAGGATGTGGGCATGTCCAGTGAGCGTCTCGAGCGCATCAATCAAGCCATGCAGAGGCATATTGATGCCGGTAACATTCAAGGTGCGGTAACTGTCGTGGCTAGGCGTGGAAAACTCGTGCACTTCCAGTCCCACGGCCTGATGGACGTTCCCAACAACCGGCCCATGACTGATGACAATGTTTTCATCATGATGAGCTCCACCAAACCGGTGCTTGGCGTTGCCGCTATGATGATGATAGAGGAAGGCCTAATCCGTCCTACCGATCCGGTATCAAAGTGGATTCCAGAATTCGAGAATATAGAAGTGGCGGTACTCGCGGACCCCTATGATGAAAACATCAGCCCGATGCGCATAGATCGTGAAAACCTCCCGGAATATCGACTCGTGCCCGCACATCGACAAATCACCGTGCATGACATACTCACTCATACCTCCGGCTTGGCAAGCAGCGGTCTAGGCTCTGCTATCTCAACACAAGCCGATCGCAGCCCGGGCGCAACGCTGGCAAACACGGTGCCTAAGTACGGCAGTTACGCGCTTGATTTCCAACCGGGTACGCGCTGGCAGTACAGTGGCGGCACGGCACTGGATGTGGTTGCCCGCATCATCGAGATTGAATCCGGCCTACCCTTCGACCAGTTCGTGAAGGAGCGCATATTCGAACCCCTAGGCATGAACAACACCTGGTGGAACGTGCCGGAAGAATACGCGGACCGCCGAGTAGTAATCTCTGATCGCGACATGGCACCCTTCTTCGATGTACCTGACACGACATACTTCTCCGGTTCCTACGGTTTCAATAGTACCGCTGCAGATTACCTGCGCTTCGAACAGATGCTGGTTAACGGCGGTGAGCTATTCGGCAATCGTCTTTTAAGCCCGCGCACGGTTCGCATGATGGGCAGCAACCAAGCGGGCGACCTCTATGAAGGAATAAGACGGAATGTCAGGGGGCAGGGATTTGGCTATACCGTAGCCGTGGTAGAAGATCCAATAGTATCCAATACACGACGCAGCTCAGGCGCCTTTGGTTGGGGCGGCGCATTCGGCACCCGCTCCTATACCGATCCAGCGGAAGAGCTAACGGCAGTTATCATGCTGCAGCAGCCCTACGGACCTGCACAGAGTGACTTTGAGAATGCCGTGCAGCAGGCGATTATTGACTAGCAATCAAAGGGATCCCGAAAATTTCTCCACCGGAATCCTATGGCGCTTGTACCCATTGGATTCGGTGATGCAGCAAATTTTTGACTGTTTGAGAGTTAACTTGGCAGCACCCCATTTATCATTCAAGCTGCCTACAGAAGCTTCTTCAGACTTCCCTAGCCGCTGAGGCTAATCGGTAACTCTTTGCCATTGACGAGAATAGCGACCTTGGTATCTTTGGTTTCCGTTTCGATTCGAGACAAGTAGTCAATATTCTGTCATTCGCCTTTCAATTTTATCTAGGCATTGCTATTCGTGTCGCAATGCTTCCACGGGGTCCATATCCGCTGCGCGGATGGAGGGATAGATGCCGAAGATCACACCGATCAGTGCCGAGATTGAAAATGCCAAGATCGGGGCGAGCGGCGTGACAATAGTGGTCATGCCCCAAAACGCGGAGATGATAAAAGGAATGGCAATTCCTAACACCACACCAATGAGACCACCCACACCCGAAAGAATAACCGCCTCGATCAGGAACTGCATGATGATGTCTTTACGCTTAGCACCGAGCGCGCGACGTATGCCAATCTCTCTGGTTCTCTCGGTTACACTGGCGAGCATGATATTCATGATGCCGATGCCGCCTACCAGCAGTGAGATGCCGGCGATGGCTCCAGCTACGATCTGATCACGAAGCGCACTCTCCTCGGCCTGCCGCAACAGAGCGAGTGGCACCTCTATTGCGTAGTCGATATCCTTGTGCCTACGCTGCAAGATTTGATCAATGATCTCACCGACCTCGATGACTCCATCCTGCCCTTCAACCTGAATTATCGCTTCGTGCAATTCGACGGTCTCGGATTCGACGCCACCTGCCGTCTGGCGTGTAGTTGTTTCACCGAAACGACTCTTAGACGAAGTGAAAGGTATAAAAATTCGGCTAGGTGCGGAATTGGAACTGCCTGCCTGATTTTGGCCGAGGTTCGAAAACCCCTCAGACTCCATGATGCCGACTATATTGTAATAGTCGCTGTCTATTCGTATGGTCTTGCCTAGCGGGTTATCTATGGGAAACAGCGCCTGCGCTACTTCATCGCCAAGAACGACGACATTGCCATGATCGCGCATCTCCGACTCACTAAAGAAGCGTCCAGCTCTTAGGTTGTAGTTACGTGAGACGGGATAGTCCACCGACGTACCGACTACGTCCGTGTTGATATTAAGCCCGCCGTTCCACACATTCTTCTTAACAATGCGCGACGCGATGACATTGTTTATGCCGGGAATCGAATTGCGGATTGTAGTAATGTCGGCTGTGGTTAAGCCGTAGACGATAGCCTGAGGCGGACCGAAACCGCTGCGACTGCTCTCCTCTACCTCGGCAGGCTTCACACTCTTTACGAGTATATTGCTCGCACCCAAATCGCGGAATTGCTGCTGCGCCTCATAGCTTGCACCCTCGCTTACCGCGAGCATGGCGATCACCGCCGCCACTCCAATTACGATGCCCAGCACCGTAAGCAGAGACCGCAGTCCATGAGAATAGATACTTTTGATGCCCACTTCGGTGATTTTCTTGAAGCGAACGAAATTAAATCCTTTAGCGAGACTAGGACTTCTGTTCAGGCGCGAACCTGTTTTAGGAGAATTAAGCGTTGCGTCTGTCATCGCTCTCCACCAACCCATCACGCAGCCGAACCAAGCGCTGCGATCTTTCCGCCATTTCATCTGAGTGTGTCACCATGATCAAAGTCTTACCCTGATCATGAAGCTCATCGAATAAATTTAATATTTCCGCGCCTGATTTAGAGTCGAGATTTCCTGTGGGCTCATCCGCCAAAATGATTAATGGGTCGACCGCCAATGCCCGTGCAATCGCTACGCGTTGCTGCTGTCCACCAGAGAGTTCAAACGGTTTGTGATCGACCCTGTCGTCCAAGCCAACGCGAGCCGCTAGCCCCATAGCAATCTCGTGACTGTCTGCCTCGGAGTAGCCTTGATAGAACAGAGGCATCTCGATATTTTCTAAGACGTTTAGTTGTTGAATAAGATTGTAGGACTGGAAGATGAATCCGAGCCTAGCACCACGAATACTAGACAATTCATCGTCTTCCATCTTCGAAGTATCCTGGTCACCGAGGAAGTACTTACCTTCAGTTGGCTGATCCAGACAGCCGAGGATATTCATCAGCGTCGACTTACCACAACCGGATGGACCCATTATGCTGATATAGTCGCCTTGATAAAAATCGAGGCTGATTCCGTGCAACACCTCAACCGAGAGCGCACCCATATAATATGTCTTACGAATATCATCCAGACTCGCGACAATATCTTGTCCGCGAATTGCGGTGACATCGCTGTCGGCATTTTCAGATGATACGGTCTCAAGCATAATTTCGCTCTGTGTTGGGCGGACTTTCTACTAATGCACTTTACGCGCCAGAGGCATCTCTCAGGCTTTGCTGTGGTGGAAGCAGAAGCACTTCCTCGCCCGCCTCCAATCCACTTAGAATTTCGATATATGAATCAGAGAAGGTGCCTACCTTGATTTCTCGACGCTCAGTTCTGCCGCGGTTAGAAACATAGACGACGCGCTCGTCGTCGAAGTAAGTAACCGCCTGAATTGGGACGTAGACAACATCTTCGAGGCTTCGCACCAAAATATCGATCTCAGCACTCATTCCAGGACGCAGCCAATCGTGCGTGCCATCAATCTTGATCGTGGTCGGATAGACTTTTAGGTCGGGGTTCATGAAAGAGTTTGCAGAGTCGGCGACGACAGCTACCTTGATGACGACGCCTGTTAGCTGCTCATCAGGAAAGGCGTCAACTGACACTTTCACCAACTGACCTACGGCGACGCGTTGCACAGCAGACTCATGTATATTAACTTTGACTGCCATCTCCCGCATGTCGGGAATAGTCAAGATAGACTGTCTCTCTCTAACAGTAGCGCCTTCTTGAATAGCTTCCTGGCTGTTGCTGCGGAAACGCATAGAGTTTTGGTCAGCGGCACCGTAGACGACGAGGCCAGGTCGCCGTGCAATGATCGTAGCTAGATCGATCTGCTCGTTCACATCCGCCAGCTTGACTCGCTCAAGATTGAATTTGCGCTCGGCAGAGCTATAGCGCGCCGCTTCTTGCGCCTTTTCTGCAACATTCTCTTTTACCTGACGCTGGTAACTCATCACCGCGTTTTCATAGTCGGATAGTTTTTCTTCCGCATCTTTCGGAAACGTGTACTGAATATATAACTTCAAAGACGTCTCTTCTTGCTCCATCTTGTTGTTGGCTTTATTTAGATTTAGCTCTTCGGCTTCTAATTCTGTTGGCGTTATAAATCCGCGCGATTCTAAACGTCGCTGCCCCGCGATCCGGTCCCGCGACAACAACAGCTCTTCTTGGGCCACTTGCAAATCATCTTGCAGGGATCGCAGCTGTTGTTTAGCCTCGCCGTCTTCCAACATGTTGATATCGGCATACTGTGTAAAGTCGAGCTTATCTCGAATCGCCATGTAGCTGTCATCCATGAGCAGGTTTGGTTCGGCGTCCAGTGTCCTGCTACTAATGCTCGCAGGCGCAGCTGCTCGCAGGGATAGCGGCTGCGGCTCGCGTGCTACAGGTGCACCTGTCTCAGCAGTTGGCCTTGGAGCTGCACCGCCGGGTCGTCCACGACCACCACCAGCCCCGCCTTGTCCAAAGTTTTGCATACGTTGCAACATGTCTTCAGGCAGTGTGCCACCGTTGTCTGCCATGGCCTGACGAATTCTTTCCTGCATCTGTGGCGGCATTGAATCGAGATCGAACGGTAGCTCTGCTGTAGCCAAGTCAGAGACCGTGTTGGGAGCTGGCTCAACGGCTAGTGAGTCAGCTAATTGCGCAGCTTCGAAGTCTGCCTGCTCGGCACGTGCTAGACGCTCTTCTATCTCCAGTTGCGAAACAATCTCGGTAACAATATTGCCGCCCAGGAATTTCTCGAAATCCAACTTCGCGAAGCGCATGTCCTGACGCGCGTCATTTAAGTCCGTCATGTTTTGATTCAATTGAATTTCGTATTCTGCTTTGCGCTCTATATAGCTGGCTTCAGCGGTCTCTACTGCGATTTCCTGATTGAGTTGCTCGTCGATTAACTGCGACGTATCGAGCTCAACCAATATCTTACCGGCGGTTACATCCTCGGGAGTAACCCGATAGCCTTCCTCAACAATGCTGAGAATCTTAACTCCTTCGCGGCCTTTGACGCGAGACCGAATTTCTTGCGATTGCAATGCCTCTAGAGACCCACCTTCCAATACGGTTATATCTAGATTCCCGCGCCTAGCTTCGAAGGTAATACTGCCAGCAAGAGTGTCACTCGAGTTACCACCGAAAGAAAACAGCAAGCCTGCCAAGACCACCACCGAGGCAGCGATAGCATATTGCGTAGGTTTTTTAGCCGCCAAGAATCGAGCCTTCTGCTCAATAGCTTGCGCTCTGACGGGCTCTGGAATTTTTCCCCAAAGTTGGCTAACAGCAGTATTCTCTGTTGCACTAGTCTTATCTTGACTCATTAACGCCTTCCTCCCACTGCCCGCTATCGTCGACATACAACAAACCCAAGTCTCGCCAAAATTCTAACTTCGATATATTGTGATCTACGATCGAGCTAATTAAATCCGTTTGTGCCGCTGTTAGATCGTTCTGCGAATCTACCGTATCCTGAATATCTCCTAGCCCTAATTCAGCACGCAGCTCGGCTTCTTCGACTCGACGTTCGTTGATCTGAACGCTGGTTAGATTAATTTCATAATTTTTTCTAGCTTGGTTCATGCGCCGCCAAAGGTCGACCACATCCAATTTAATATTATCCATGTCGAGCAAGTAGTTTCGCGTGGCAACTTCGTAGTCGATCAATGCTCGGCGATAACTATTTCTATCTAACTTGGTATCTAGTGGCAAATCAAAATCGAGCCCAGCCGAGTACAGAGCATTCTCAAAATCTAGCTCACCCAGATCACCGTTGTTAGCATCTGGCACTCTAGCGACAAGGTTCAGGTCCAGTCCAGGCTTCAGCGCATTCGCCGCAACCTCTATTTTTCGGGCACGATCCTGAACGCGGTCGAGACCGTTATACAAGTCCAAGCGGGTCTGCACGGCGAGGTCCATGGCCTGTTCGAGGTTAAGATCCGGACTATCCATCCCCGTTTCTGAAATCAGAATCATCTCATTGTCGTCCAGAGCTATATTCTCCTCCGCCTTCAGGCCTAGCAGTATCTTGAAATTATCCAGACTACGCTTGTAGCGCGTGATGGAAGAAGTCCAACGCAGATCTTGTTGCAGAGAAGACTGCTCTAATCTGCCCACCTGCAATAAGGTGCGCAGCCCCTCTGCCTGAAATGCTCGCTCGCGTTCTAGCGATGAGTTGTTAGCCAGAAGGCCCGCGTAGTTATTTCTAGCAGTCTCTCTGTTCAGCAAGACTGAGTAGTAAGAAGAGGCAACTCGTACCGCAAAGGTCTTTCGAAAGCGTGTGAAATCTCGCAAACGATAAAGCAGATCACGCTCCGCCTGCATCAGCGTCTCGGTTTCGATATCGCTGCCGAAGTCTCGCAGCAACGGCTGTGTGAACGAGCCGATCAGTGCACCGGCACCAAACTCGCTAATATCGCCAGTCAGGAATCGGGTAAAATTATTAGTGAGGTTTAAGGCGATTGCCCCGCCACCTTTGAGGAGATAGCGCGCGCCTAAGCTGGTACTCGCATCCACTCTCTCGCTAGCACTGAGCACGCTCATGCCAGTCAAAGCCTGCATGTCGGTAACGAATTGATCTTCGGCATCCCATTGGTAGTCCGCACCGCCCACCGCAGAAAAAGTCGGGGTATAGCGATAGCGATCGAAGGTTAGCGCGAGTGCCTCAAGATAGAGTGCCTCTTTCTGTGTTTGATATTCCTGACTATGCTGAAACGCCAAATCCAGAGCGACATTCAGGCTGAGGATATTCGCGTCGAGTTCGCTGTCTGCCTCGTTATCTAGAAATTCGTAACTATCCACATTTGTGGGGAGGCTACTAAGATCAGCGTCTTTCTCCTCATTAATCCCTATTCTCTGCGTCATCCCCGGAACGAGATTGGTCTTGTCCGCTATGGCTTCATAGGTTTCCTGATCCGCGCCTTGACGGTAGGAATTGGCCGTACAACTCACCAACGTGCCTCCAGCGAGAAGCACGATTGATATTTTAGCTATGATTTTCATAAACTTAGCTAGCATGGCACGGTATTTCCTATGAATATCGAATTAGGCAGAGAATTATACGCCCTATTCGGTGGAATCCTTCTAATTTAGCGACCGGTTGAGGCCTGAACGAACGGGATAACAATCTGATTTACATTCATTTTTCGGGAAAGCCGAGGCTCATCCGCGTTCTGCTCACTGCTTGCTTCCATCACTTGCTATTATCTGGACACTATCTGGATTCTGCTACGCTTCATAAACACTAAGCGGGCAATGTATTCTGAGCACATACCTGACGCACAAAATGAGAGATGAAGATGAGGCTAAGTGAAATTTAAACCCCTACTGGGATTCGGCGTCTTACTAGCATGCGCTGTCTGGCTGGCGGCTCAGAATCAAAGCTTACAGCAGCATCTCGATCTAGCACTGAGTTATCAAAGCCAGCTGCAAGAACTCTCCCAGAGCAATGCCCAGCAGCGCCTGCAGTTTGAGAGCGAGATAAGCGATTTGAACGAGCAGCTCTCCAGCGCGACTTATCAATTGAGTAATCTATCAAGCACACTGGAAAAAACGCGTCTCCAAGTGGACCCGAATTATGATGCCCTCTTGCAACAAGCACGCGATGAAGTCGCGCAGCAGACGAATCAAAGACAACCGGGCACCAACGGAACAGCATTCGCCGCATTCACCGACCCAGAAAACGCGCGTGCGCGGGCCAATGAAAGCATGCCTAAATTGTACGACAGTTATCTGAATGCACTCGGCATTCCAGGGACCGAGAGGCAGCGAATTATGGAGACACTGGTGGACTTCGGCGCCCAGCGCTACCAAATGTTAGACGAGTTATTAGCCGGGTCAATGTCCCCAGATCAGTCCGTCGCGCTGTTTGGCGCTAATGCGCTGTCCGAAAGCCTACAGAATTCGCTAACTGCAACTCAGCAAGTCGATCTGCGTCAATACGATCAGCTGCTCAAATTCGATACCCTACGCGAGGTCTATCAACAGTCCCTGCGAAACACCGGAACAGCTCTGGCGGGTGCTACTCAGGAACAGGTTACTCAAGCATTGATCGATGAAGTCGTCTCTGCGGAGAATAATTGGGGCGCATTGGTTGCAGAAGATGGCAGCATGCGCAGTGCTTATAATGACAAGCTAGCCGCTTTTGACCGTGCCCGAGACGTTCTAGAGCCGGACCTCAATACACAGCAACTGGAGCATCTCGACAGGTTTATCGAGACTCAATCCAGCGGCATCGATGTGATATTGGAAGCTTCATCTGACGGTAGCGGCAGAGTGTCCATCACCCAAGCTCGCGTAGGGGTGGAGAATCTACCCCACTAAAGCTTCAAGACAACTCTGCTGACTTACATTTTTTAGCAGAATGCCATACATTAGGAGGCTTGCGGCTGCACGCGTGTGGCCCTCAATAATCTCATAACGGAGTCTAGATATGTCTGAATTACGAACAGCTAGGGATTGGAAGCGAAGCAGCCTACTCGCTATTTCCCTTCTGACGTTGGTTGCCTGCAACGATAATGGAAGTTCTACAAATACTGCAGCCAATACATCTACTAATAGCGATATGCAGCAAGCCAACATGGCCGAACTTGGCTATAGCCGAATAAATGCCGCGGATGAGAACGACCCGCTGAGACGCACAGATATTCGAACTCGACAACGGTCTGCGCGTATACCTTACTGAGAACCATGAAGAACCACGATTCTATGCTGAGATCGCCGTTCGTGCGGGAAGCAAGCACGACCCCATAGATGGCACAGGTCTGGCCCACTATCTCGAGCACTTACTGTTCAAGGGCAATCAGAACCTAGGCAGCCTCGACTATTCTCTAGAGAAACCACACCTGGACCGCATCGTCGAACTGTATGAAGAGCACCATGGCGAGACAGACACTACGCGCCGCGCAGAAATCTATGCAGAAATAAATAGCGAAGCCCAACTGGCCGCTCAGTATTCAGTGCCAGGAGAATTAGACAAGCTCTACAACAACATGGGCGGTAGTGCATTAAATGCACACACCTCATTTGAAGAAACCGTCTACAAGATCGGCCTTCCCTCGAACCGACTCAGGCAATGGGCAGAAGTCGAATCTGACAGATTCGTCAACCCGGTATTTCGTCTTTTTCACACTGAATTAGAAACGGTCTATGAAGAGAAGAATCGTTCACTAGATAGTGCCGGCCGCATTATAGGAACCGCTGTCAACGAGACCTTATACAAGGTTCATCCCTATGGGCAACGACCCACAATTGGGACAGTTGATCACCTGAAGAACCCTTCACTGGTTTACATTCAGAATTACTTCAATACCAACTATGTACCTAACAACATGGCCATCTTCATCAGTGGCGATATCGACCCTGTCGAGACTATCGCGCTGATAAGCGAGAAATTTTCCCATTGGGAAAGAAAGACCATCCCCGAAATTGGCCCGTGGGTTGAAGAACCTTTACAAGGCGCGGAACGAAAAACTGTGCAATACCCAGGCGAAGAGCAAGTGCAGCTCGCCTTCCGCACGGCGGGCAACGGTAGCGAAGACAAGGAAGCACTTATCTTAGTGGATATGATTCTGGACAACAGCACCGCCGGGCTCATCAATCTGAACCTGAATCAGCAACAACTCGTCTCTGGCGCCGGTTCGTCGCCACTATTCTTGAACGATGCCGGTTCGCAGAATCTATATGGCGTGCCGAAACAGGATCAGACTCTTGCTGAAGTTGAACAGCTCCTTCTCGATCAACTAGAAATAATTAAGGCTGGTGAATTTGAAGAGTGGATTATCCCGGCGATCATCAATGACTTTAAGAAGAGCGAAAAGGGCGGCCTGGAATTCAATCAGGCGAGAGTGAGCATGATGCGCGACTCGTTCATTCAGGGTTCACAGTGGGAGTATCACGTGGCTGAACTCGATCGAATGAGTCAGCTGACTAAGCAAGATGTTGTGGATGTCGCCAACAAATACTTTGGCAATGACTATGTGGCCGTCTATAGAATCGACGCGCAGAACGAGATTCCCGTTGTTGAAAAGCCGCAGATCGATCCTGTAAACATTGACTCATCGCTTCAGTCTGAGTTTGCCTCGCGCATCTTGGCGATGGAATATGAAGAAATAGAGCCGACCTATGTAGAGGCAGACCGAGACTACCGCGTCATCGAATTCGCTGATGGCGTGCAGCTGTATTACGCACCTAATCCTCTCAATGATTTGTTCTCCTTCTCAATAAGCATAGATGTGGGCACGGAAGAGAACGAAAAACTAAATCTAGCTGCCGCCTTGATAGACGTTGCAGGCACGAATAGCAAAACAAACGAGGAGCTGCAGAAAGAATGGTATCAGATGGGTAGCGATTTCAGATTCGGCGCTGGAGGAAACTCTTCAAGCATCTCTATCTCGGGTCTCGACGAACAATTCGAAGCCTCGCTGGCTGTTGCTATGGACCTAATCAAAAATCCGAGCACCGATGAGCAGACGCTGGAGCAGATGAAGGGAATCTTGCTGAAATCCAGAGAAGATCAGAAGAGCTCTCCACCGGCAATTTCCAGAGCACTGACTCTCTACAATCGCTATGGCGAAGAATCTCCTATGCTAGAAGCGCTCACGCGCGAAGAGATAATGGACTCGACCGTCGACGAGCTCCTCGCACTTCCGGCCGAGTTGCTGAACTTCAAGCATACCCTCTCTTATACCGGCTCAATGCCTTTGGAAGATTTGGTAGAGGTGCTTCGGCGCCAACATCCACTAGCTGGCGAACTTGCAGATACCCCAGACTATCGATTCCGCACGGCACGAGAGTTAGAGGAGACGGAAATCTATGTTGTGGATCAACAGACTGCACAGGCGCAAGTACGCATTGAATTCCCAGACGGCGTCTACGACCGAGATGACAGTCTCATATCTTCTATCTATACCAATTATTTTGGTAGCGGCATGTCCAGCGTAGTCTTTCAAGAACTGCGCGAGGCACGAGCTCTTGCCTATACGGCTGGCGCGCGCTATGCACAGGGTGGCCGATTAAATGATCAGAACATCATGCTGGGCACCATCGGCACGCAAACTGACAAGACGGTCGATGCACTGAGAGCCTTCCTCGACCTGATCGATAATATGCCGGAATCCGACGAACGCTTCGAGACCTCGGTAGAATCTCTTATGAACCGCTATCGCACCTCGAAGATTAGTTTTCGTCAAATTATCGGTGCAGTACGCGGTTGGGAACGACTCGGTATCCAGGGCGATCCTCGCAGAGAAAGCTATCAGAAACTGCAAACTGCCAGCATGGCCGATCTGCTGAGTTTTCAGCAAAAACACGTCAAAGATAGGCCGAAGCTGATCTCAATAGTCGGCGATCTATCGATTCTCGACGAAGAGGAACTTGAACAGTTTGGTACGGTCAAAGAAATCCAAGTAGACGACTTGTTCGTAGACTAAAGTGGCCAACGTAGCGACAGCTTCGAAGCTGTCGCTACGTTTCAATCCAATGTTCTTATGCGTAGTGTTACCAGCGAGCACCCTCCTGCATGTCAGCCTTATCCGTTACGGGACTAACAAAGAATTACGGTTCGTTTGCGGTCCTCGATAATCTCAACCTACAGATCGAAAAAGGATCGATACATGGCCTGGTTGGCCTGAACGGTTCCGGCAAAACTACGACTATTGAGTGCATACTCGGCCTTCAGGCCTACAATTCAGGCGATATCACAGCGCTAGGCCAATCACCTAAGCAACTTCATCTAACAAAAGGCAAGCTCGTTGCCATTTTCGATAGCCCGAGCCTGCATCCCAACTCTAACTGTGCGCCAGTGCTTACAACACGCCCTGCTACTGTGCGAAATACCAGCACGCGTAGCGCTTGCGAGGTGGAAGAATTGCTGGGCGTTAGTCGCTTCAGCGATTTCAAGATAAAGAATCTTTCGCTTGGCAACAAGCGCCGCGTGTCAATTGCGCAAGCCCTCTTGGGAGACCCCGAATTTGTAGTCCTAGACGAGCCGTTCAATGGACTCGACGCAGAGGGCGTGGACGATGTGCTGGAATTGATCAGCACGCTCAATCGAGATCATGGCACTACGTTTTTACTATCGAGCCATCAACTTCCTTATCTGGAACAGATATGCAGCCATATTGCGATTCTGCACCATGGGAAAATTACTCACAGCGATACCATCAGTAATTTGTTAGGAAATACGCAGACCACTTTGCAGATCAAAACTCCTCAGGTCGAAGCCGCAAGCAAGGTGCTGGAGAATACCTCGGGTGTTGAGCTGCTCAACATCGATGCAGGCGGCTACCTGAACCTTACTGCCTCAGAGTCTGACTCCATAGCCATCAATCAGACGCTTGTGGAAAATCAAATTCCAGTCGCAGAGCTAATTCTGAAACGCGCATCACTCGCCGGACTATTTCGCGAGATTACCAGCGAGGACGCGAAATGAACGGCCTGCTGGTAGCCATCAAGTCGGAAATCTTTGTCGCGCTGCGCACCTTCGCGAGCAAACTTATCGTGGCAGCACCCGCTCTGGTCGCCGCAGCACAATTGATGCTGGTAAAACTCACCGAGGCCGGTCAGCAGGCACGAGATAGTATGTTAGGAGGGTCCAGCTTCGAGCAGTCGGTGGCAAACAACGCCTATGGCTTCTTCGTAGATGGACTGACTACCGGACTAACCATGCTAGGGCTGCTATTAGTCGCTCAGGGTGCTTACAGTTTTAGCTACGATCGCGACATTGGCAGCATTCGCCACCTATTGATCAGGCGCGTAAGCCGCAGCAGCGTGCTCACTGCAAAACTGATTCACCTACATTTACTAGCTGCTGCTGTCCGCCCTACTGCTGCTAGCTACAAGCTACCTAGTCAGCGGGATGCTCTGGGAATATGGCGCGATAGTTGAAGATGGTTTTGAACTGATCAGTGAGCAGGAAATTCGTGAGGAGATAGGGTTAGGTCTTCGCTTGGCGCTAGTGCCATTGCCAGCAGCCATTGCCTTTGGACTATTAATCTCGGTGTCCACGCAATCGGCAACTCAGGCTGTTACTACCGCGCTGGGCATTACACTGGCGATAGATATCTTTAAAGGACTGCTCGGTGATATGGCCAACTATCTGTACGCGAGCTTTCAGCCGTCCTTGATCGATCAATCTTACCTACAATCCGTTAGCCGAATAGTTCGCGGCTACTCCGATGTATTAATAGACGATAGCGTGCTGCAATTGAATATGTGGGTGCCCTTTCCAGCACTGATATTGTTCTTTGCCGCTGGCCTATGGATCGTGCAGCGAAGGAAAATATAAGTATGTGCACAAGTGAAATCAAGCGCGGTATCTCGATATTTGGCCTCCTCCAACTGTCGCTGCTAACAGGCTGCGTAAGTTACGAGCCTGCCATCCTAGTACCGGCGCTAAACTTATCGGCGGAAGACATTACACTTGCAGACACAGCAGGCGCCAGCGGTGCCAGAATCGACTTTCGGTGTCGAGCTCGGCCTGAACGAGAGTGATTCCCTCAGCAATATCGAAATACTGCCCGGCGTTCGTGTTCGCGGAATTTCAGCCAATGGCCCTGCTGATTCAGCCGGAATTCAGCTAGGGGACATTATCCTTAGCATCAATGGAACATTAACCAATCATCCCGACGTTGTTGAAGCTCTGCAACAGCAGACGCCAACGATTGAGAACACGCTTTTCAATGTTCGTAGAAATACTGTGGTGTTTGAGGCGACCGTGATTCCTCGCACTATTAACAACAATGCAGCCCCCCGCGAGTTGTATCGAATCGATCCAATCGCGAGTCGTGCCGCCTATCGCACGCAGATGGTCAGCATCAGTGCGCAGCCTAGTATCGCCGCTGCTCGGGTTGTAGATGTTTATCAAACCAGCCCGCTGCGTGGCGCTGCGATCGAAGTCGGCGATGTGATCTTAGCCGTGAACAATGTGCCTCTTAACTCGGCGCAGGATCTAGTCAGTCGGTTTAACTCAGAGTTCGAACTCGGAGAAACGGTAACTGTCACCGTCTTTGACGGCGAATCAGTTTTAGAAAAACGCTTCTATCTTTGGAATCCAGGTAGACGCGTGAGCGCAATATCTTTCGGGCCCCTACTTCGATATCAATCGTCGGTTGAGCCAGACTCGAAGAGTTTCTCTTTATTGGATCTTTGGCTATTTTCTTTATATAGCTACAACCGAGTAGATGAGGAGAAGATCACACAGCATTCTTGGCCTAATAAACTATAGCAGCGACCTAGGCGAGCTGATTGAAGAAGAGAACTAAGGACGGTAAATCAAAGTGACGATCAGAAAATCATCAACAGAAGGTTGGATAAGATTGACCCTTTCGGCTTTTTCATCTGTGCGCTGCTATCCAGCGCTACATTTGCGCAATCCAATTATGTTGCCTTCGAACTGGAACGTGAGAACAACTGGGAGCGACAGCTCGCATTTGAGGACCTCAATGGAGATGGACTCAAAGACATCATCCACTCCAATTACCAAGCCGGGATTGGCCGCGAATTACACATCTTTCATCAACAGAGCAGACGGAAGTTTCTCTACAACCGCGCAGCGTATCGAAATTAAGACCGAGATAATTGCTGTCGCCTTTGCAGATCTGCGAGCTACGCCGGGTAGTGAACTCGTACTGATCTCAAACTCTGGCGTGTTCAGCCTCTCCTCTGCACTCGAAGGCTATGGGGGTAATATCAAGCAGTTGCTGGAGTGGGAGTTGATTGCCGCCGTACCCGATCTAGAACGAGTGCAGTTTTTATCCGATCTACAAGATATCGACAAGGATGGAGAGATAGACCTGCTGCTACCCGGTGATGGCCTCTACGGTCTATTCAAAGGCAGAGGCAATGAAGTCTTCGAGCTGGTGTCCACGTTCAGCACAGAACAATGAAACTCTGTCAGCCGCACAACGAGGCCGCGACAGTTCAGGCATGGACGCTCGAATCGGTATCAATGCCGAAGAGGGTGTCGTTATCGAAATAAACGTCGAGTCCGATTCCTATTTCGCGGATTTCGTCGAGCAATGGGATTCTACTGAGGAGCCTGCACGTTCTTTGCTACGCGCAGAGAATTGGATGCCAACTGCAATCATCGCGCAGCTAAATGAAGACGCGCTTTCTGACATCGCCTATATCAATCAGGGTGCTGATGGTCTGGGACAACTAAACTTTCATTTTCAGGATGCTGAGAATGGTTTCAACAGCGAACCAGATTGGATAGGCAGCATAGATACGCGGGGCGATATGCAACTCGTCGATATAGACAATGACAAGCTGCTCGATCTATTGCGTGTAACCGGAGAGGGAAACGAGCGTAGTGCCTATTTTTATCGCAATCAGAACGGCTCTTTTGATCTAGAACAACCGAACCAAGTCATGCGTTTCTCAGGCTACGATGTGCGACTCAATGTAATTCCATTAGAGCAAGGTTCCGCCCCACTATTAAATGTTAGCTACTACACAATTCCTGTGGTCGACGCGATTCGCAACGCTAGCATCAATCGTTCCCAGCTGTTATTTGGCAGCGATGATGTAGGCGAGAATCAATTTTTCAATCGGCGCCCCGATTCCAGGCTCGACGAAAGTTTCTCGGCAGCGAATGTGCGCGGTTTATCGGAGCAGATGTCCCTGCAATATGACATCGATGGCGACGGTCGCAAGGACGCCATTTTTGTTACTGAGAATGGCACGCTTGCTGCCAAAAAAATCAACGAAGACCTGACTATTCAGAGCCAACCCTTCTGGGAATATATCTCTCCAAAAACTGTCTTTGAATTTCAGGTGTTGCAACTGAATCAGGACAGCAAGCCCGACCTATTGCTACGCCACGGCACCACAACCACATTCCTGGTGGGTGCACCATGATTCGCTTAGCCGCATTTGCTCAAGTGCTGTCTAGCATCAGCTTGATGCTTAGTTGCACAGTAGCTCAGGCTGCTGAGTTAAATTTCAATCAACAAGAATTTCAGCTACCGCTGGGGACAGAGAATCTCGTCGTTGCCGATCTCAATGGTGACGGATTGCTCGAACTCTTAGCGGTAGTGAAGAACGGTTTGCAGATCTATTTTCAGACCGAGAGCGGCTTCGATTTTGATAGCAATAACAGCATCGAGTTTCCGGGTCAGTCCATTGGCTGGGACTTGAGCACGCAGCACGGCACTACTGGCAGCACCGCGATCATCGCGCTGATCGACGGCAAGGAAGTCTTAGCCTGGTCAGTCGAAGATCAAACACTGCTAGCGCCGCAGACCATCAAATCAAACTTGAATGGTTATTTGAGCAAGGGAGTGAATCGTCTGCATTTTTCAAGAGACATAAATGCCGATGATATCGACGACTTCCTGATTCCCGGTGCGGGTGTAATCAATCTACACATAAGTAACGGGCGCGACTCCTCCGGAGACTACGATTACCAAGCGTCTCTTAGCGTGAGCTCAGAATTGCGCATGCGCACGAACCTAAACGAAGGCAGCCTAGAGCGACGTACCGGCCAGTCTATTCGTATTCCTATGATGGAGCTGAGAGACGTCAATAGCGATGGCTACGATGATCTAGTTTCTCGCACGGAAGAAGAATTGAAAGTCTTTATCGCCAACGCGAACGCCGCCGCTTATTTTCCCAATGAGGCTAGCTATTCTCTGAACATTCTGGAGATAGAAGAAAGGCTGGGTGAATTTGATATCGACAATTTAGATTTCTCCAATCTGACCGGACTACTGGCTCTTACCCACGAAGAGATACTCGACGATGTCAACGGCGATGGCATAGATGATCTCCTACTTCGAGAAGGCGGCAAGGTTTCACTTTTTGCCGGCAGTGAGCAGGGCATGAACTTCGCACAACCTCGTCAAGTTCTTCGATCGGGCGGTAATGTGCTAAGCACTTTCTTACAGGACGAGAATGAGGATGGTTTAAAGGATCTCTGGCTATGGCGAGTTGAAAGCATCTCCGTGGGCGACATCTTCGTCTGGCTTGCTCTGTCCGGCAGCATTGCTATCGAAGCCTTCATTTATCCAAACGACGGGGAAAGGTTCGCACGCCGGCCTTCGCGCAAGGTAACTATAGACTTAAAATTTCCTTCGGTGATTAGTCTGACATCAACCTTCAGAGACATTGCACGAGAACTCGACGACGCTCGCTTGGAAGAAGAAACCTTTAGCAGCCTCGCCAGCCTGGACGACAATATCGAACAGCAAGACCTGATTCTGATGGCTGGCAATCAAATTCAAATCTTTCTGAATAGCATTCAACCAGAGATCGTACTCGACAACGATTCCGATTCCGATTTATTTCTCGGCGCACTGGACTATTCTAGAGAACGCGACAACTACGAATTCAATATTCGTGATGTTATCGAAAACATCGCTATAAGAGGCAATCGCCACTTAGAGGCAGTCGCCGAAAGAACGGCCGATTCTGTAATCGAATTGAGCCAGGGCGTCGTGAGCGGAGATATAATTCCAGTCGCGCTCAACAAAGATGATCGCGATGATGTCATCATCTTTACCGAGACCAGCAGTAGTCACATTCGAGGATTGCTGTTACTCTCAAATTGAAGCAGTCCTCGCTAACCCTGTAAAAATTAGACTTTCTAGGCAGGAATCATGAAGCACGCAGTCTGGATAACCCTATTAATCGCTGCGGTAGTAGTCAATGTAGCTGCCGAGCTCGTGTTCTATTTTAGCGGCGTCACTATCGCTATGTTCTACCGCATTGTCTTGATAACCGGCATCACAATCATCTCCGCCATATTTGTTGGCGCAATACTTTTGGTAGGCGTATTGGAAGGAGAGAAGCCGCTGTCGGGCAATGTTCGTGACACACTCGGAGCTGATAAGAAAACGGACTAGCTATGAAGGTTCTATTGCTCTCTTATTCGCTGCAATTGTGCTCGTTGGAGGATTCACTTATAGCGAGATGCAACAGAGCAACTTACTAACACAGCAGATCGACGACTATGCTGCGTCAGAATTCCCAACTGCTGACACAGATCGAAAAAAACAGCTTAAAAAATATAGAGTCCGCCAAAACGCTTCGCTCACTGCAAGACGAATTGAAGAATCGTGAAAGCCAACTAGCCGCTCCTCTCGCGTCAGCTCGAAACCGCGCAGCAGCAAATCGACCCTGATTACCAACGAATCGAATCTCAAATTCGTCAACAACTGACAAACGAGATTCAAGAATAGCCGTACTACAAAAAGCTATTCCAATCTCCGATCCCATGGTGATGGGAGAAATCACGGCTTTGAATGCACAATATGGAGAATATGTTAAAGGATTGAATGTCAGCGAGGAGCGAGAGGAAGTAATCATCAATGCGCTGCACAACATGATTGCGGATCAGAATCAGGCGCGAGGTGAGCTCATGCTGGAAATGCAAACCCCCGACCCACTGGTGCCAGCTCGTACTGACTTGTTTAATCAGATGAGAGCAATATCAGATCCTAACTCACAACTTGAAGTGCTCGCCTACGATTTAACTGCTTCCGAATTGGACGCCTTTGCCGAATTCCAAGAACAGAGACAGAATACCTCCGCATCATTTGGCCCAATCGGTGTAACTAGCGGTGTCTTTTCTGGGGGCGCGGCTTTCTTCGAAGGCAGTTTCATTCAAAGTGGGCCTAGGCAATCCGGCGCGGTTCAAATATTACCCATTAATCCTGATAACTAAGCCGCTTTTCTACGCCACATCCACAAGCAATTTGGCAACACAGGCTCACGATTAAACCTACAGTCGCGAGCACTGCTCCACGTTGTGCTTTAGCAGGAAATATGGTTTCATCAATTGCCGTTCTCTGATTGATAACACGCAATTTTTTAACCTATATTTCAATTAGTTAGAAAGAACGCTGGCGATAAAAAGAAGATGAAAAACAGCGCACTGGCTCTCGTATTTTTATTACTACTTACTTCCTGCAGCGATGAATTAAATCGCGCACGTCCCTATATACTGACTACCGCCACCACAGGCGGCGCCTTTTATCCTGTCGGCGTTGCCCTTGCCACCATCGCGCATTCACAACTCGCGGATACCCAGGGCATATCTCTCACCGCGATTAGTTCCGCAGGCTCGCTCGAGAACGTAAAGCTGCTGCGCGACAATCAGGCTCAGTTTGCCATCCTGCAGGGGCCTTTTGGCGCCTGGTCATGGACTGGCGAAGGGCCGGTAAGTTCACCGCAAACCCATATGCGCAGTGTTAGCGCCCTGTGGCAGAATGTCGAACATTTCGTTCTGCTCAGTGAACTCACAACGACTGGTGAGATCATGGATCTGGACACCCTAGACGGTGAGCGTTATGTGCTAGGCGCTAGAAACTCTGGAGCCGAACAGACCGGTAGATTTATTCTGGAGACGCTTGGCATAGACTACGAAGAAAAAATGAGTCTTGGCTATATGGGCTATGGCCCCACTACTAGCGCCATTCAAGATGGCAACATAGTCGGCATGAATATCCCCGCCGGCGCGCCCGTCAGCTCGATCACACAGGCCTTTGCCCTGCTCGGCGATCGCATGAGGGTACTCAATTGGACACAGGAAACTCTCGACAAGATAAATGCCCGTTACCCACTATGGGCCTGGTACGAACTTCCTGCTGGCACCTACCCCAATCAAGATGAGTTGATACGCACGATAGGGTCACCTAACGTCTTGGTAACGCGTGCTGACATCCCAGATGAGGTCGTCTATAACCTAACAAAAGTCATCTGGGAGAACCTGGCTACGCTGCAAGAAATTCACGGCGCAACCAAAGACATGCGTCTCGAGATCGCTATCGACGGATTAGGCGCCCCTCTCCACCCTGGCGCCGTTCGTTATTATCGAGAGGTCGGGCTGGAAATCCCTGAGCGCCTCCTACTCGAAGAAACGACCCCGACCACAGAACAAACTGAAGGAGTGTAGATTAGTTCATGAAATCTAACTATCTACGTTGGGCCGCGTTTTTCTTCGCCCTGTTTCACATTTACTGCAACGTATTCGCTAGCATTTCAGAGCTCTGGCTCTCTGCCATTCACTTCGGTGGTTTCTGTGCGCTCTGCGCGCTCATAAGCAATGAATCGCCTACCGTGCAACGCAAGTCAGCCACTTACTGGATCAATATCCTCCTGGCTATTACAGCAGTATCGACCTCGACCTATCTGATCCTATTTGAGAACGCGCTGTATGCACGAGAAACTGAGTATATTCTCAGCGACTATATCTTTTCCTTAGTCGCCATAGGGCTAGCGATAGAATTTACGCGGCGCACAACGGGCTGGTTTATGCCTGTGCTAATTTTGCTCAGCCTCTCCTATATATTATTTCTAGGGCGCTACATTGGAGGCGTATTTTCCTTCCCCGGACTCAGCCTCGAGACTGTGCTGTATCGTAGCTTCTTCACTAGCGAAGGCATGTTCGGACTCACCGCGCAGATATCTTCTACGTTTGTCTTCATGTTCATTATTTTCGGATCATTCTTGCTTCGTTCCGGCGCCGGCGATTTTATAGTCCGACTGGCGCAATGTTTGGCCGGTCGCTACACCGGCGGCGCAGGACTGGTTGCCGTAGTCGGCTCCGGCTTGATGGGCTCGGTCTCTGGGTCTGCTGTTGCCAACACCGTCTCCACCGGTGTGATTACGATTCCGATGATGAAGAAATCAGGATTCCCTGGGAAATTTTCGGCAGGAGTTGTCGCGGCCGCGTCAACCGGCGGCGCGCTAATGCCGCCAGTTATGGGAGCCGGCGCCTTCGTTCTCGCAAGCTATACACAGATCCCCTATTTGACGATCATCGCCGCCTCTACCCTACCGGCTATCCTCTACTTTCTGACCGTGTGTTACTTCGTACGTATCGAAGCAAAGCGTCTGGGTCTGAAGCTCACGCCAGCAGAGGATACGGAGAAAGTCTCGACTGTATTAAAAGAAGGCTGGCATTTCATAATACCCATGATCGTTTTGGTAAGCTTTCTTGTAATAGGTAGAACTCCAACGACATCAGCCGCGTTCGCTATAATCAGCGTCATCGGCGCCTCTTGGCTATCTTCTACACCAATGCGGCTACCGGATATATTCGATGCAACGGTCGAGGGCGTAAAGACCATGGTGTCCACAGCTCTGTTGTTAGTGGCCGTTGGCATCATAATCAATGTTGTAACGACTACCGGTGTGGGCAACGCCTTCTCGCTGATGATCGTGGAGTGGGCACAAGGCAGCCTGCTCATAACACTCATTTTAGTTGCCCTAGCCTCGCTAGTACTAGGCATGGGCTTACCGGTAACGGCATCCTATATCGTATTGGCGACGCTCTCGGCACCACTGATATTCGACCTGATCTCACAGTCACAATTGCTCATCGCATTGCAGGCTGGCGACCTACCTTCCAACGTAGTGGCGACCCTCAGCCTGTTCGGCGGTGACCCACTAATCGCGCTGCAAGAGATGCCGCTAGAGATGAAACAGCTTATCCGTCAAGAGATGCTGGAACCCGAAATGCTCACCGGCATGTTGCTGAGTGCACACCTAATAATCTTCTGGTTATCGCAGGACAGTAATGTCACGCCACCTGTGTGTCTCGCCTCGTTTGCCGCAGCCGGGATAGCGGGAACACCACCTATGGCCACTGGACTCACTAGCTGGAAAGTCGCTAAAGGTCTGTATCTAGTGCCAGTGCTATTCGCCTATTCGCCGCTAATCTCGGGAACCTGGCCCGAGCGCATAGAAGTCTTCATATGGTCTTGCATGGGTTTGTATGCACTTGCAGGAATCCTACAGTGGCATCTTGAAGCCAAGATTAACGCAGGCATCGCTGCTCTACTTTTAGTCAGTGCCACGCTCCTGATGTGGGCCCCGTTTCCAATTATCTATCACTTCGTAGGTGCGGCGATCTTGTTCGGTATCGTCTTCATGCAAAACCGCGCGATAAAGGCTGCGGCCGCCAGTCCAGCCTAGCTCGAAAAAATACAAAAATACATTCCAAAACACCTATCATCCTATCCAAGAGTAAATCATGAGCAATCACACAGCTAAACAAGTACACCTCATCAGCCGCCCTAGCGGCATGCCCACCAAAGCGAACTTCAAGCTCGTTGAAGTCGAACTACCTGCGCCAACCGACGGCGAGGTGCTAGTCAAGAATCTCTACATGTCAGTTGACCCTTATATGCGCGGTCGCATGCGTGAGAATGCTGTCTATGCCGAGGCTTACGCTCTCGATTCGGTCATGTATGGCGGCGCTGTGGGCGAAGTCATTGAATCTGCCGACCCCTCACTGACAAGCCGGCGACATCGTTCTCAATCCAGCTGCATGGCAGGATAAATTCATCGCTAAGGCGAACACCGTTAGCAAGGTCATCCCTTTCGATCCCGAGCAACTCTCACTCTACCTAGGGACGCTAGGAATGCCCGGTCTAACCTCCTATGTCGGCTTGTTTAAATATGGAGAGCCGATCGAGGGCGAGACAGTCTTCGTCTCCGCAGCGTCTGGTGCCGTAGGCGCTAACGTTTGTCAGATAGCGAAGCTCAAGGGCTGCCGTGTAATTGGTAGCGTCGGCAGCGATGCGAAAGGGCAGTGGCT
>CASQMQ010000063.1 GCA_949430125.1 uncultured Pseudomonadales bacterium | reverse complement strand
GATAAAACCTCTAAGCGCAGTTCTCTCCTGGCGTTAAAACTCAGATGAAAATAAATAAGGTGCTTGGCAGGTCTAGGCTGCCAGTTATGGCGTATTACAGAAAATTCTTATTGAATCAGGTGCAAAGTGCAAGCTCTATCCGGAAATCATGCAATATCGCATGAAGTTCTACTAACAACCCGCCCAATATCCCTCGACGGTAACGATGTCGAAGCTAAACGGCAGCAGCTGTTAGCTTATTTCGTCTCTACCTGGGAGCAGTATGAGGCTCTATTCTCTGCGCTTAAGGATGAGGCCTTGTACACCTCAGCGGAGTCCTTGCGGCACCCTCTGATCTTCTATTTCGGGCATACGGCTACGTTCTATGTGAATAAGATGATTTTGGCTCAATTTACTGACGCGCGTGTAGATCCTGAGTTGGAGGCCATGTTCGCCATCGGTGTCGATGAGATGTCCTGGGATGATTTGGACTCCGCTCACTATGACTGGCCGACAAGAGAGGTCGTTAAAGAATACCGAGACAAGGTCAAGGCGCGAATCTGTGCCTTCATCAAATCCATGGAGATCACGCTGCCTATCACTCAGCAATGCCCGGCATGGTTAGTCTTGATGGGCATTGAGCATGAGCGGATTCATCTTGAAACCTCGTCTGTGATCATGCGCTATGTTGCCGCTGGATCTTATTGATGCGATACGAGCCGAATCGTGGCCAGTTTGCACCAGAGGCAGGTATCGCGCCGGCTGTGGAATGGTTGCCGATACCTGCGACTGTGGTAAAGCTCGGCAAGAGTGACAGTGATCGTAGCTATGGTTGGGATAACGAGTACGGTTACGACGAACAGAAGGTAGAGCAATTTAAGGTCGCTACGACCTTGGTAAGTAATCAGGACTTTCTGAAATTTGTGCAGGCATGCGGCTATAAGAGAGCTCGCTACTGGACAGCAGAAGGGAGGCAGTGGTTGGACTACACCCAATCACAGCACCCGAAATTCTGGCGAACTACACTGAGCGGGAAGTTTCTGCAGAGGAATCTGTTCTCGGAAATGCCCTTGCCGATGAATTGGCCGGTTGAGGTGAATTATCTGGAGGCCAAAGCCTACTGTAATTGGATGCGAGAACGCATTGGTGAGCCGGTGAGATTGCCAGTAGAGGCTGAATGGTCTGCGCTGCGTTTGTCAGAATTAGGAGAGGCTTCCGGCGAGGGTAATATTAATTTAGACCAGTATGCCTCGTCCTGCCCAGTGACGGAAAACCGGCATGGAAGGCTGTATGATGTCACTGGTAATGTCTGGCAATGGACAGAATCACCTATCGATGGCTATCCAGGCTTTAATGTACATCCTTGGTATGACGATTTCTCGACGCCGACTTTTGATGGCAAGCACAACTTAATTAAGGGTGGGTCTTGGATATCTACAGGGAACGAAACCCTTGCATCATCGCGCTACGCATTTCGCCGACACTTTTTTCAACACGCAGGATTTAGAATGGTTATATCTGAGCAAGAGCCTGAGATACAGGCGCAAGATAATGTTTATGAAACAGATGAGTTGATTGCGCAGTACTGTGAGTTCCACTATGGCAATGAATATTTCTCTGTGGAAAATTTCCCGGTCGCGTGTGTGCAGACGCTCATGACTCATGTTCAAGCGAACAGTATCGCTACAGATCGAGCTCTCGATTTAGGTTGTGCGGTAGGTCGGTCCTCATTTGAGTTGGCGAAGAATTTTCAGCATGTGGATGCGTTAGATTTTTCTGCGCGTTTCGTGCAGCAGGGAGCGAAGTTGCAGGCACACAATCGGCTGCGCTATACGCTTCCAGTCGAGGGCGATATCGTCGAGTATCGAGAAGTTTTACTGGATAAATTGGGCTATGAGGGTGTGAAAGACCGTGTTGATTTCTTGCAAGGTGACGCTTGCAACCTGAAGCCACAGTTCACTAACTACAATGTGGTTTTCGCCGGCAATCTAATTGACCGGCTCTACGAGCCTGCGATGTTCCTGAAAGACATACAAGTCCGTATAGTGTCCGGTGGCTTGTTGGTCTTGACTTCACCTTATACCTGGCTCGAAGAATATACTGATAAGTCTAATTGGCTAGGGGGCGTAAAAGTGAATGGTGAAAACTTTAGTACTCTGGACGCGCTTAAACAACAGCTCGCAGACAGCTTCGATTTTGAAGAGGCCGTAGACGTGCCCTTTGTAATCCGCGAGACAGCTCGCAAGCATCAGCATACAGTGGCTCAAATGACAATTTGGCGTAAGCGCTAGACGGCCTCACCTATGAAAATTCGTGCAATGAAGCACCATGAATTTTATGAAAAGCTGCCGAGGCGTGCCCGCTATAACCTAAGCGATGCCTGCGGGGCGACGGCGACTCTGCAAGATATTTTGAGCGTTGATGAGATCGCCGCTTTAGCGTCAGTACCTTTGACATATGGCAGTGTAGAGGGCAGGGATGATCTCCGTGCTGGTATCTATAATTTGTATCAGAAGCTCTACCCAGAGCTGGGAATCGATCACATCACTGTGCTTAGTGGTACAGAGGAGGGTCTGTTCTCTATCATGGCCTGCATCCTGGAGCCCGGCGATGAAGTTATTGGGATGCTACCATGCTATCCGTCACTCTCTGATCTTCCCGCGTGCTTTGGCGGCGTGTTCAGGCCAGTAGAGCTCAATTCTGGAAATCGCTGGCAGCCATGCATTGAAGATTTCGCTGCGCAGGTCAGTGAGCGTACGAAAGGAATAGTTATAAATTCTCCGCACAATCCAACTGGCATGCTGTTAGACCAGGGCTTCGTAGATAGTCTAATTGCTCTTTGTGAAAAGCATGATCTGTATCTAATTTCTGATGATGTATTCGCGTTCTCGGATTTTTCCGGCATTGGCTGTCAGTTAAATGTACTGAAATACGAAAAAGCCATACTAGCGAATGTGCTCTCTAAGACCTTTGGGTTACCCGGAGTTCGCATCGGTTGGGTGATGACGAGAAACGAAGAGCTGAGCAAATTGATTCGTGACTTGAAAACCTACAACAGTATCTGTCAGTCGCAGCTGGATGAGCAGGTGGCCTGTTTTGTAATGCAGAAAGCTGATGCGCTTATCAAGCGTAATAATGAAATTGTGCGCGAGAATATTGAATTATTTGATGGTTTCGTCTCTAACAACAACTCTTTTAGCTGGCATAGACCGGAAGCGGGTATGCTGGGCTTAGTGCATTCAAGTGAGCCTCTTAAGCCTCTGCTCGATTCTTGGTTCGAGAAGGATGTGCTAGTTCTACCCGGAGAGTTGTTTCGTATAGAAGGGGATTACTTTCGTGTGGGTTTTGGCAAAAAAGAATTTTCGGAGGCTCTCGCCTGTATTTCTGCAGATTAGCAAGTTTAGCTCTGGGCCAATCACCAACTTAGTTGGTGACAGATTTTACAGTTTTCTTGGATGATTCTTGATACTTTCTTCGCTCAAGAGCTGCTGGCTCAGAGGCAATTGAAAGTGCCGGCGCCATGGCGATGACTGGAAATAGCCCGATTAAGCTGATTTTCATGCTCCTCTCCGATTAAAAAAGGGTACTGTTGCTGTGCCGTTGTTATGCAATTTCTGTGGGTTCCATTTTGTATTTGCTTAGAGGTAGTGTATCTCGCTGAGCGGCGCTTTTATTGATTTACATCAGGGTATTTCGAGGCAGGTCGTCTTGATTTATAACAATGTTTTTCGGTGAAGTGCAGTTTAGAAATTCATGTTCAGCACAGCCGAAATTCCACATATTTCATCTGCCTTCGCGTTATACATCCGGTGCTGAGAGGCTGAATTGCACAAAGCCATAGATTGGCTATACTGTGCATCTTTTCTGCACACAATAAGGAGAATTCGCAATGAGCAAGCCTAAAATCGCCGGGGTGGTAGTCGGCTTAGCATTACTGATCGTGGTGGTAGGTTGGGCGTCGACGGCTCCCTATCTTAGTAATTCGGGGCTCGGTCGCACGCCGGGCGTGATGATTGGAGGCGCTATTACTCCAGCCCCGAATGACTTCTCGCCGCTTAACGACAGCGTTCGCGGCCCTTTGATGTTTAAGCTATCCGGTTTCCCTCCATTCGTTAATTACCTTTCTTGGGTTGGCATGCCAGATGGCGTAATTACGGCAACCCGCCCGGACAATGGATACTGGGCCCGACGTGTCCGTTCAAATGGCGGTGATGGATTGCTGCGCATAGGTGACGAGACATTCGAGATGACGGCTACGGAAATTCATGGCGATGATCGTATTGCCATGATGAGGCTATGGGCTGCTAAGTCAGGGGGCAGAACACTTGATGAGCCAGCTTATCCAGGCTCAGAACCGCTTGGTGAATGGAAAGTGTTCTTCTGGACTCCTAGGTCTTAGGATCACCAAATCAGAATCTTGAAAATTCTGAAAGTCAGAGCTGCGGACAAGATCGGAAATATCCCATATCTCGTGCGCAGCAGTGACTCTAACTCAAGCTTCTAGCCACTCAATCGCTGCGTTTTCTTTGCCCAAATCGAATGATTTCATCTCCAAGCCGGGAATGAGTTTACCTTTGATCTCGGTAGCCGTTTGTATCCAGCCTTGATCACAAACTACGGCAATTCGATCAATTTTTTGAACCAATCGAAATATTTTTGGCAGATTTTTCAGCTCCACAGCAATAGCTCCCATAGTGGGCATTTCTAATTCGCCTATACGGTACATCAAAAGACCGTGTTCCATATCCACAATTTCTGCAAACATATTATCTAGCACTTCCTTCACCTAATCGCGGTCGATTTTGCCGCTAAATTCCACGTCGACTCGATTGCTGCTTACTTTGATGATGTTCATCATAGTTGCGTTCCTTAATTAAGAGTTAGGCTCTTTCTATCCGCAGAAATCTGTTTGCCAATTGAGGTGTATCAATTATCACTAACTTGGGAGTCTGAGTGATTGGTGCAGATCGGGAATTCAGTAAGCTCGCCTTTACTTAGCAAATAATTCTGCGTCAATATCTTTAAACGCCTTGAACTCCAGAGCGTTACCCGAAGGGTCGATAAAAAACATGGTGCCTTGTTCCCCCGGCTCACCCTTGAAACGAACATAGGGCTCGATGATAAATCCGTCGATGAATTCAGCCACTGTATTGGCCAACGCCTCCCACTCATCGAAATTTAGTACCACGCCAAAGTGCGGCACGGGCACGCCGTGCCCGTCTACTCCATTAGCGGCACTCGGAACCTTGCCTGACTTTCCGATGGCTGGGTTGAGGTGAGTGACCAGCTGATGTCCGAATAAATTGAAATCGATCCATTCCTGAGCGCTGCGGCCTTCGGGCAGGCCCATTTTCACACCATAAAAATCCCTCGCTTCATCGATATCGCGTACCTGAATAGCTAGGTGGAAAGGGGTGAGTGTCATAGTGTCTCCAAAGATTAACTAGGGTGGGGCTCAAAACCAAAATACAGTAGTTTAAGTGCAGGGAAAAGTGATGGTTTTGTGTCCGGGTCCTACTATTATTGACAGTATTAAAAATAACGCTGAAAGACAGCGCAAGAGCAGCAAGATAGCCATGAAATTGGCGTGTGGAATGAGAAATGTTAACTATTTATCGAATTGACTGCTGAAACTGCTGTATTTTTGCCCTGACCCCGTTTATTTTACACAGGATACAAACAGTACTTGGAGAGTCATAAATGATAATAACAAAACGACAAATTTCGAGATTCCTTCTAGCCTTAGGTGCGCTCGTTTGTGCTCCCCTCGCTCTGGGTCAAACCGGTACCAGCGTGGAAGAAGGAGACTGGCCGTATTACCACGGCAGTGAAACCTCTCTTCGTTATTCGCCTTTGGATCAAATAAACGCCGAAAATGTTGCCGATCTAGAGATAGCTTGGAGATTCTCCACGGAGAACTTTGGTCCTTCAGCAGATTTCGTGAATCCATCAACACCCCTAGAAGTTGATGGGGTTCTATATGCCAACATCGCTAGTACCCGCAATGTAGTGGCGCTGGATGCCACGAACGGTCAAGTACTGTGGTTGTGGAGATCTCAGGAAGGCGATCGATTCGACAATGCGCCGCGCAAAGGCTCTGGGCGTGGAGTTGCTTTTTGGAGCGACGGTGACAAGTCGCGAGTAATAGACGTTACACCTGGGTATCAGTTGGTGTCACTAGATGCTGCGACTGGCATTCCTGATCCGACTTTTGGTGAGAATGGCATCGTGGATTTGTATTTGGGTTTGCGCAACGCTGACGATCCACGCTATCCCTACCCAGATATTGGACTTTCTGCGCCACCCTTAGTTATGAATGATGTCATCGTGGTCGGGGCTGCACACAGAACAGGCGGTCGACCGCGGTCTAAGTTCAACACTAAAGGCGATATACGTGGCTTTGATGTGCACACTGGCGAGTTACTTTGGACCTTTCATACCATTCCTGAGCGGGGCGAAGTTGGCTTTGAAACCTGGCTGGATGAAGGTGTCGAGTTTACGGGCAATTCCGGCGTATGGGCTCCTATTTCCGGTGATTCGGAATTAGGTATTGTCTATCTGCCAGTTGAAGACCCCACAGGTGACTACTACGGCGGCGACCGACCTGGCGCCAACCTATTTTCTAGTGGCTTGGTGGCGCTAGATGTTAGAACCGGTGAGCGGAAATGGCACTATCAGTTTATCCATCATGATATCTGGGACTGGGATGTTCCCTCAGCTCCGCTGATTACCGATCTACCAAACGGTCGAAAGGTAGTTATGTCTGTCACAAAGCAGTCTTGGGTCTACACCTTCGACAGAGAGACTGGCGAGCCTATCTGGCCAATTGTAGAGCAGCCAGTTCCAGCAGGTGACGTGCCAGGAGAATGGTATGCGCCGACGCAGCCTTTCCCGACTCATCCGGCTCCATTTGATCGACAGGGTTTCGGAGAAGATGATCTTATCGATTTTACCCCTGAGCTTCGTGCTATGGCGTTGGAAGCGATCAAAGACTTTCGTCTTAGCCCATCTATATTTACGCCGCCATCTCTAGCTGATGCGCCGGACGGCACACGTGGTTTGCTTAGCTTGCCTTCCTCCACGGGTGGTTCCAACTGGGAGGGCTCTGCTCTCGATCCAGAGACCGGAATTCTGTACGTACCCTCAAGAACCCAGCTACAGGTATTAGCATTGGCAAAGAACGAAGAATCTGACATCGATCTTAGTCAGGGCTTCGGTGTTCGCGTGCCACGTATACAAGGGCTCGAGGTCGTCAAGCCCCCATACGGTCGTATAACGGCGATCGATATGAACTCGGGCGATCACCTTTGGATGATTGCGAATGCCGACACGCCAGATCGAATAAAGAATCATGCGTTGCTAGAAGGTGTCGATCTGCCGCGCACAGGCGTGCCAACGCGATCGGGTATCTTTGTGACTAAGAGCCTGTTGTTTCAAGCTGAGGGTACAGGAGCGGCCGGAGCTAGTCCGACCTTCCGAGCTATCAATAAAGAAACGGGTGACATTGTTGCCGAGATTGACTTGCCGTTTAACCAGACCGGTTTGCCCTTTACCTACGAGCACGAAGGGAAACAATACATTGCCATGTTTATTGGTGGCGCAGGAAATCCTGCGGAGTTGGTTGTCATGGCACTGCCTGATTGAGTCGGATAGTTAGCGAAAATACGCGCAGCCTGAGCTGCTGTTAGCAAAGGAAGTATAGGGAGGCCCAAGCCGGTTTCACAATGCTTCCTTTTCTTCATTCTGGCCTTCTGAAAAGCACTAGATATCTACTCAGAATCCAATAACGCGCGCGCGTCTGTTAGACTCCTTGACGATGTCTCTAATTATCCGCTCCTTAAGGTCTGGCCAATGATGCAGACTATTCTCTCCTGTGCAGTCATTGCCGTGTTGACCGCTTCTTTTTTATTGGTATTGCGCTGGGGAAACCTAATCCTAGTAGGGCAAATGCCTACGCGCTTTTTCGCGTTCTTTTCAATACTATTTACCTCTGGCCTTGATGTTGGCTTGATCATGTTCCCGCTGACTGAGTTTCCAATTTATGAAATTGAGGCGGCCTACGGCTTCACCAACCCACTCGCTATTGAATTCGGTTTCTGGGGATTCCTGATCTGGGTCTTCTATTTTCTAACCACATGCTATTTCTGCATTATCGAGCCGCGCGTGAAGATATTTGAGATACCGTGGGTGAAACTCGTCAACAACATTATTATCATTGCCACCTGTGCGTTCAGTGGGTTCTTGTTCTTACAGTATTTGCCCGACTATATTGTAGGCATCACGCCTTTCTTCCGATTTGCTCTTGTGGCGCTTGTTGTGTTGGCGGCTGTGTATTCCAGTACCGATATTCGCTATGTGAAAATTCTAAGTTTGTCCTCTACTTGGTTGTTCTTTGCGCTCATTGCAGTGATGTGGGCGTTCGGAGGGCTGGGCTTAAGCGGCTTGGTTGCAAACCTTTTCCACATCGGTGACTATTTCGTGAATATCCACCGCTTCGTTTTGCCGTTCTCCGACTACCACGCATTTTATCTGTTCTGGTGGTTTGCCTGGAGCATCATGATTGGGCAGTTCGTTTCACGCTTCGTGGATGGACTGCGAACTTGGCAGCTCCTGCTCGCGCTCTTGCTAATACCGTCTATACCAATCTCACTATGGTTCTCTGTTCTATTTGGAGTCTATGAACAGGGCTTGGATATATCGGGTTTCATGAATGGCTTCATGGTGCTGGTAGGAATTATTTTTGTTGTTAATTCCCTAGACTCATTAACGAGGTTGTATACCGACAATCTGCAGCTCACGGTCGATCGCCTTGGTAAATTGAAATACATCGGAGTGCATTGGCTCTTGTTATACAGTCTAATTCTCTTTTACCAATTTACGCCGCTACAGATTGAATGGATTGGTTTGGTGGTCATAGGGCTCTACTTGGGCATTATGATTTTGATTATTTTTCGCAGACAAATGCTGGCCGATCCGGTAAATGGGTAGCGCAAAAAGTATGGAAGAATTTGATTACATAATAGTAGGTGCTGGTTCTGCAGGCTGCGTATTGGCGAATCGGATTTCCGCGAATTCCGGAAACAGTGTGCTGCTGGTGGAAGCAGGCGGCAGTGACCGAAACATTTTCGTGCAAATGCCCACGGCCCTGTCCTATCCCATGGCAATGGACAGGTTCAATTGGGGTTATCACTCCGATCCAGAACCGGGCTTGGACGGCAGGCGAATTTCTTGTCCTAGGGGTAAGGGCCTAGGAGGCACCTCAACAATAAATGGCATGGTCTATGTGCGCGGCAACGCTCACGACTTTGAAGAGTGGGAAACGCTAGGAGCCAAAGGCTGGGGTTATCTAGACTGTATGCCGTACTTCAAGCGTGCCGAATCATGGATTGAAGGTGGCGATACCTATCGCGGAGGAGACGGTCCCTTGGGCGTGTGTGGAGGCAACGACATGCGCATGAATCCCTTATACCGCAGCTTCATCGATGCGGGTGTAGAAGCCGGCTATCCCGAAACCAAAGATTACAATGGAGAGTATCAAGAAGGTTTTGGTCCTATGCATATGACGGTGCGAGGCGGCGTGCGGGAATCTACGGCACGGGCCTATTTGAATCCCGTCATGCATCGATCGAATCTCAAAGTCATCACTAATGCCTTGGTGCACCGTGTTGAATTTGATGGAGAACAGGCTACCGGTGTTTCTCTAAAAACGAAGAGAGGAATT
>CASQMQ010000062.1 GCA_949430125.1 uncultured Pseudomonadales bacterium | reverse complement strand
AATTGGAACTATACTGGCCATCACGATCATTGCTTTCCTATTCATCACCCTCGCCCAAGGCGTTCGCCAAGTTCCGCAAGGGTTTAAGTGGGTCGTGCAGCGACTCGGCAAGTACCACACCTCGCTAAAACCCGGCCTCAATTTTATTATTCCGTATGTCGACAGTGTCGCCTTCAAAGTCACGACTAAAGATATCGTGCTCGATATCCCCTCGCAGGAGGTAATCACCAAAGACAACGCCGTGCTGATCACCAATGCGGTCGCTTACATCAACATCGTGTCACCGGAGAAAGCAGTCTATGGCGTAGAAAACTACATCATAGCAATCCAAACCCTGGTGCAGACCTCTCTGCGGTCTATCCTTGGCGAAATGAGTCTAGACGACGCACTCTCTTCTAGAGATCACATTAAGGCGAAGCTCAAGGCTGCGATTTCGGATGACATTGCTGATTGGGGCATTACCCTAAAGACCGTAGAGATTCAAGACATCAACCCCTCGGGCACCATGCAAAGCGCGATGGAAGAGCAAGCGGCAGCTGAGCGTGCCCGGCGCGCCACAGTGACTCGAGCAGATGGCGATAAGCAAGCCGCCATCCTGAAGGCTGAAGGTGTACTAGAAGCATCGAAGCGCGAAGCTGAGGGACAGGTAATTCTCGCCGAAGCCAGCAAAGCTTCTATAACTCTGGTAACCGAAGCGATAGGCGAAAAGGAAATGCCCGTGGTTTATCTATTGGGTGAGAAGTACATCAGCTCGTTGCAGAATCTGTCGGGTTCGGACAATACGAAGTTCGTAGTATTTCCAGCGGACATTCCTGCGGCAATCAAGGGTTTAATGGGCCGTTAATCGGACGCGTCGTTATTAGACAGGAATTTTACGGCTCTGTCAGGGGATGTAAAAGGGGTGAGCTAAAGCATGTATTTTAGCAGTGTACGCTCGGTCTGCTCAAAACGTACCATTAATCTTCAGCGAGACAACGCGTCCGGAAGTGGCGCACTGATCCTCTATTTCTTCCAATATACCCGCCGAGACACGGCCAATATAGCGTCGCCTTTCGCGGCACTGTAAATTGCTAGTCGCGTTTCTCGCATCGAAGCGGTAGGTGATGCCTCGAAAATCCACGAACTGCACGAAGGCATTTGTATTCGGCTCGCCAAGATAGCTCTCGATGTCATCGATCTCGTAGATCTTCTCGTTACTGTCGAAACGGTTACTCCACTCGAGACCATAGTTCATATTCCACTTGGGCACATCGTGTCGGAAACCTAGATTGAGACGTCCACGCCCAAAACGGCGAAAACGACGCTCAAACCCTTGAAACGGATCCGTGATATTTGAGTCCGTCACACTGAGCCGCGATGTCACCAGTAAATTTGGCATGTCAAACATACGCATGCGGATACTGCCACTTAGCGACATTCCATACATGTCGCCTTCACCTATATTGCCGTTGGCAGACTGCAGACTGTCTTCTGAGGTTGTGACATCAATACGCTCGATCCTGTCATGGTGTCGGTGATAGAAAATGTTTGCGTCCACCACACCGATGTCATTCGGTAGTCGGTATTCCGCATTAAAATCATATTTCCATAACCATTCCTGGCGCAGGTTTTCATTGCCGGCTAGCGTATTCGAATCGTTATCTTGATCGTCGTTCGCAGCAACGAAGTCGCTAAATCTAAGCTGCTGAACCACTTTTTCTATAGAGCCGCGCAGCTGCAATTGGGGTGTTAGGTTATAGCGAAAATCAACCTTTGGCTTTAGGAAGTCAAAATCGCGTTTCCTGTTCACATCCCCTGTCTGGCTGATCTCTGAAAGCTCGTAGAGCAAGGTACTTTCCAGAGACATACGAGAATTAATTATCCAGTTATGAATTATGAAGGGTTCTAAGCGAATCTCCTCAACCGTGGAATTTGCATTGGAGACACTCTGCGGCACCAGTCCGCCAAAGTCTGGCGACGGGATGCCAGTTTCATCAGGCAAGCCCAGAGCCAGGCTCGAGTCTAGCGTTGTCTCTGCGCGCTCCGCACCGAACTCGATATCCTGTCCCTCCAGGAAGCCCATCGTAAAGGAGGCGCGCACGATACGCTCTGTCGTAGTACTTGCTAAGTCCAGAGAAGATATCCTTGGACTCGCTCCCATCCGCAAACACATCGAAGCGCTCTCTTGTCGACGCGCCGTCATTCCTGTTGCTTATAAAGAGAATCTTGAAACGGCTGCCGCTGTCAGCTACGTACTCGTAGTCACCGCCGATCTCCCAATTATCTCTCTCGCCAGGTATTTCTTCGCGTTCTATGGCAGTCGTACTGGGGCTGACTCGCAAATTCGTGGTGTAACGCAACACATCAGTCGGATTGTCATTCTGAGAATAGAGCGCATTGAACCTAGCACTACTCTTGAGGCTTATTTCATAGCCGAGATTGACGCTGAGATCATAGCTGGTCTGCTCCCGAATTCTCTCCTCTCGTACCTCATCGTTAAGAGAGAAATCTCCCAATATACTACTCTCTTTACTAACACGATGATCGTAGCGAGGTTCGGCAACCGCACTAAGGACATAGTCTAGCCCACCGGTCTGACCGCTGTAGGCAAGGGAACCTCCAGGCTGGGTATCGTGATCGAGGTAGCGGTCCATGTTGGCTTCAAAACTCAGACTGTTAGAAGAAAGCTCCTCAAACAGCACAACGTTTACTACTTGGCTGCTACCGCGCACATCAAGCTCGCCGGAGGTGCCACGAATGATCTCTATATAATCAACCTGCTCAGCGGTAATGCGAGCCATCTGGCCACTAGTTTGATTATTCTTGCCAGCTGTTCGTTTGCCGTTAATGATTATCTGACTGCCGCTGCCGCTGCCAAGGCCTCTGCCACCATTACCGCCTCCCTGACGAGAACCTCCAAAGCCTCTTCCACTGCCTCCCGTCGCGCTACCAACCCCGGGTATACGATCCAACATATCCTGTGCGGTAACCGGGTTGAATTCAGCGAAATAGCCCGCCGGATAGACCACGGTAGAATCCTCGCCCACGTTATCCTGTGCGCTCGCTATCTGCGCGGCGGTGAACAGGAAGGTTATAGTTGCGAAGCGACTCGCTAGAACACGAAGCGAAAGAGTCTTACTGCTCATAGATTAGTTCTCGTTATGGCGTAGAGATATCAGGTCAATCAGAGTGGCCTGATGATTCAGAATTCAGGTTATCGGCTATTTTTGCATCCACACCCGGAATTGTCACAAATTGTTGAATTGCGGATTATAGAAGAAGCTTCGCGCCGCGTTTGTGACAAATTGTACGGTATTCAGCCCCTTCCGCTCCCACAAAACCCCTGCCCTTGTTAGCTGCTGGATTTCTTAATTTAAGCGGCCTGCGTTACACTTAGTATCTTATTCAGAGTGGTTATATGAGCGACGCAGAACAAGCAGTGAATAGCGAGGCGGAGGGCGAAAAGTCTATCCTCACCAAGGTGTTAGCAGGTGACTACGGTCTCGCCACTACCTATTGGGCCCTGTATTTTGTCGGCGCCGGCTTATTTGCAACATTCGGATCCCAGGCGGTCGATGAAGAACGCTGGATACCCTACCTAATTATGGTTGCGGCGATTATGGCCTATACGGTGGTCCTGATCATCGGCATCCGCGCTGCCTACAAGGGGCCGCAATTATGGAAGGTCATGTCTAGGACGTCGTCGGTGTTCATGATCATCAATATTCTCATCGGTATATCGACTCTAGGATTTGTCTACTAGAGCCAATTTGAGACAGAAACCAAGCCTCGATAACCCCGGCTAAAAATAAGGAACTCCTTGATTGAACCAAGCACTTGAAACCCAGCCAGCTAACTATGTACTGGTGGTTAAAAAAGACTGTCCTACTTGCACCTTGATCGAACCTGTCATTCAGGCTCTGGCGAGAAACTCGGCACTTTCCCTGAAAGTCTATGTACAGGACGACCCCTCGTTTCCAGCGAACCTAGACGGCGTAATCGACGATTCTAGTCTAGAGTATTCGTATCAAGCCGAGATTGAAGTTGTTCCAACCCTAATTCGCCTCACAGATGGAAACGACGCGCAATCTGAAGAGTCTCGAATCTATGGCTGGGATAAGGAGCAGTGGCAGAGTTTTACAAGGATAGAAGGCCTGGGCGCCGAGCTTGTTAATTTTAAACCTGGCTGCGGATCCAAGACGCAAGACCCTGGCATGAGCGAAGTCTTAGCACTGCGTTTCGGCAAGCAGATACTACAAGCTCGTTCCGTTGAACTGGCCGAGGCCGAAGACATCATGGAGGCCTGCTACGACCGAGGCTGGAGCGATGGTCTGCCGGTAGTGCCGCCTACTCCCCTTCGCGTTATGCGCATGCTAAATGGCAGTGCACGTGATGCCGCCGAGATTGTCGGCAAGGTGCCCCCTGACAACGTGCCTTGCACCATCGAGAAGATCGCAATTAACGCGGTCATGGCCGGTTGCAAACCCGAATACTTCCCCGTTGTTATCGCCAGCGTCGAGGCCGCCTTGCAAGATCGCTTCTGTATGCACGGCCTACTCTGCACGACCTATTTCTCTTCACCTGTGATGGTGGTCAACGGACCGATTACAAAACAGATTGGCATGAACTCAGGCGTCAATGCGCTTGGTCAGGGTAATCGTGCTAACGCTACAATAGGCAGAGCGCTACAGCTGATAATCCGTAACGTCGGTGGTGGTGTACCCGGTGGTATCGATCGAGCAAACATGGGAAACCCGGGCAAATACACATACTGTTTCGCCGAAGATGAGAGCGATGAGAATTGGGGAAGTCTCTCTATGGATCGTGGCTTCGGCCGCAAAGACTCTGTTATCAGCCTGTTCGCGGGCGACGGTCTGCAACCGGTGCTCGATCAACAATCGCGCACGCCACACTCACTAGCCAAGAGCATGGCAATGAGCCTTCGCAGCGTGGCACATACCAAACTATTCGGAATAGCAGATGCTATTCTTGTGGTCTGCCCAGAACATCGCCGCGTGTTCCGTGAAGGCGGCTGGAGTAAAGAGGACCTACGCAAAGCACTGCATGAAGAACTAGTGACACCTGGCGCCGAAATTATCCGCGGAGCCAATGACATAGCCGAGGGCATGCCGGCAAATTTCAAAGACAAGGTGCTTAACAAATTTCGAGACGATGGCCTGCATATCGTTACCACTGGCGGCACGGCAGGCATGTTCTCTGCCATCATAGGTGGCTGGGTCGCCTCAGGTGAACGTGGCAGCCAGTTAACATCACAAAAAATTTAACCTTAGGTTGTAGCTAGCAATCGACACACATAATAAACCGAAACTGAAAACGAAGAGGTACACTATGCAAAGCACTACCACCCTTCTGGATCCGACCGCTGAACTGCAAACAGCAGCGCGGCAGTTGTTACCCAGGCTAAAGAGTATCGCTGGCTTAACCGTTGGCTTGTTGGATATTTCCAAGCCCCGTGGCAAAGAATTTTTAGATGAAGTGCAGAAGCATCTGGAAGAAGCCGGTGCAAAGGTAAAGCGCTATTCCAAGCCCACCTTCACTCGTGTAGCGCCGACAGAGCTAACGCAGCAAATTAGCGTCGAGTGCGACGCAGTAATCGAAGGACTCGCCGACTGAGGCTCATGTACCTCGTGCAGTTTGCATGACATCATGGACTTAGAAAGCAGAGGACTTCCGTCAGGCTTCATCGCCTCAAGAGAATTTGTTGATGCCGCTGCCGCACAGGGAAAGTCTCTGGGCATTACGCCGGCGAGCGTGTTCGTTGCACATCCGATTCAGGATCGAACTGATGAAGAAATGGTGCAACTAGCACTCAATTCGATCGACGCGATTACAGCAATGATTTGTGAAAAGAGCCAGTAAAAAGAATTAATTTCAAGCTAAGTGTAGCAAAGCTAATTGAATAGCCGCGCGAACTTTTTAAATAGATGGACAGAGGAAGAGTAGAATGACTAGAGAAGCAGTAATTGTATCAACAGCACGCACTCCAATCGGCAAAGCCTATAGAGGCGCATTCAATGATACGGACGCCCCTACATTGGGAGGACACGCAATTGCTGCAGCCGTTGAACGCGCTGGTATCGATCCGAGCGAAGTAGATGACGTAGTAATCGGTTGTGCCATGCAGCAAGGGTCTTCTGGCAACAACATAGGCCGCACGGCTGGTGTCGTTGCAGGACTACCGAGTTCTGTAGCCGGCATGAGCGTAGACCGCCAATGTGCCTCCGGCATGATGGCTATAGCTACCGCGGCGAAGCAGGTCATCGTTGATGGCATGCCTATTGTAGTTGGTGGTGGCCTGGATTCGATTTCTCTTGTAGCGAATGAGCACCGCAATTCATATCGCGCGCAAGACCCGAATGTACTAGCCAAATCTCAACACGCCTATATGTCCATGATAGAGACAGCCGAAGTTGTAGCTAAGCGCTACGGTGTGTCCCGCGATGCACAGGATGAATATGCTCTTCGGTCGCAACAGCGAACAGCTGCTGCACAACTAGCCGGCGCGTTTGACGATGAGATTGTACCCATGGCTTCTAAGATGCTGTTCATGGACAAAGAAACAAAAAAGCAAAGCGTACACGAGACCATGCTTGAGAAGGATGAGGGAAATCGTCCTACGACGACTCTCGAAGGCCTACAAGGCTTGAAGCCGGTATATGAAGGCGGCGTAATTAGCGCCGGTAATGCCAGTCAGTTATCTGATGGCGCGTCTGCTTCCGTGGTTATGGATAGCAAATTGGCCGAACAGAAAGGCTTGCAGCCACTTGGCGCCTATCGCGGCATGGCTGTTGCTGGCTTGGAGCCTGACGAGATGGGTATCGGTCCAATCTACGCCGTGCCTAAGTTGCTGGAACGCAATAATCTGAAGATGGATGACATCGGGCTTTGGGAATTGAATGAGGCATTTGCGGTTCAGGTAATCTATTGCCGCGACCAATTAGGCATACCTGATGAGCTACTCAACGTAAATGGTGGTGCGATCTCAATCGGACACCCTTTCGGTATGAGCGGCGCGCGCATGGTCGGACACGCCCTTATCGAAGGCAAGCGACGCGGCGTTAAATACGTTGTTTGTACGATGTGTGTAGGCGGAGGAATGGGTGCTGCTGGACTATTTGAGGTTTACTAGCGATTAGTCTAAGTACACATTGAGTCAAGAAAGTTAATCGTGGCTGCCTCATCAAATGCAGATGATGGCAGCCGCTGATTACTCACTGACTTTACTTTGATTACGTTAATATCATCTAGAACGATTCGGCCAAACTGATCATCAACGTTGTCCTTAAATTCGGTATTCGCCGAAATGTATAAAGTAATTCTATCTGCGAGATCACGCAGGAAGCTCAAGCTTAACTCCGCCCGCTCTTCTATTGTCATCCTGCCATTTTCCGGATCTCTATAAAAACGGCACATGGCACTTTCACTGTTAAACTCTCTGCTGAAATTCAGGTGTGACTCATCAAGAAGCGCTATGAAGAACTCTAGATCGGAACCATCTATTCCCGGGTTATTTAACAGCCTGCCGCTTCCGCGAAAAGTCTGTAGCGTACTAGAGATATAAGTAAAGCTCGCCTGGGCATCTTCGATGCCGTCTGCTGCATTCAGCCAAGGCGAAAGGCAAGCCAAGAACAAAAAACAGCAGGCTTTTAGGAGTGAGGTCATTCTATTCATCTTGGAAATTTCTGAGTAGGCTCAGTCTAGCAAGGACCAACAAGGTTATAGGGGTTTCCATATAGGTCTCGAATAACTCCGGAAAGCCCCCAGGGAACCTCTTCCGGTGGCCCGACGATTTCGACACCTTCTCGCGCCAATCGCGCCATATCTGAAATGCAATCAGTACTGCTTAAGACAGTCATTAGATTCGTGCCCACTCTGCTCTTGTCTGATTCTTCACGCACTAGCATCAAGACGAATTGCGTTGCAGCATTCCCAGCCGGACAGACTGTTAACCATCGCATACCTGACACCACTTCATCGTTGTCCATGCAAACTTCAAAACCCAACTTCTGCTGATACCACGCCAGAGCTTCATCCTGATCTGTGACATATACGGTAATGTGGGTGACACGGTTTATGCTCATCAGCGATTTTTCCCGCTATCGGACTCACTATTGGTCATAGGAACGGGGCGTACCTCGCTTCAATTTTTTATCGCCGGTTTTCTTCTTCTGCTGTATCCGTCTCTCTTTCGATGCCCTGCCCGGCCGCGTCGCAATTCTCTTCTTGTCTACATGGGTAGCCGCCGCAACTAATTTCTCTAAACGCTCTACCGCATCCTGCTTGTTCTTTTCCTGGCTTCTGAAGCGCTGCGCCTTAATGACGACACAACCCTCGCTATTAATTCGGCTATCAGCATAGACCAGCACTTTATCTTTAATTTCCCGGGCGAGGCTGGAGCGCCGCACATCGAATCGCAGCTGCACTGCCGTAGACACCTTATTTACATTCTGACCACCAGGCCCGCTGGCACGAATAGCGGTAAATTCGATCTCGGATTCTGCGATTTTAACCATTAGACATTCAGCTAGTTGTTTACCGGTGGAGGATGCCGATTGAGCAGCTAAGCTGGACCAATCCTAACGGCTGGTGAGGGAAGTATATTCGGTTCGGGCCCTGATAACAGCCGCAAGTCGCAA
>CASQMQ010000061.1 GCA_949430125.1 uncultured Pseudomonadales bacterium | reverse complement strand
GCTGTCCTGGCCAAAGACAAGGATAAAGCCCTAAGTGCCTGGAGGAAACGCTCAAAGTTTCTTCGTTCCTGCCCAAAACGCGGTTTCGACCTAACCAGAAATCGCAACATAGCTTGAGCTCCTTGCATAAAAGATTCAGAGCAGGCGAATTATTCTGATTTTTTACTGTCATAACGTACAATAGATGTAGGTGAAAAATGAAATTGCCGCCGGGGGGGGGCTATAGTGAAAGCTAAAAGACCACCATTAGTAAAATCAAGCTCGACAGCTGATCGTGTCGCAATTATCTTGCGTGAACGTATCTTGATCATGGAAGAAGAGGCGTATATGGGTTCGGAAGCCGACCTAGCGGCAGAAGTCGGTGTCAGTCTGCCCACATTACGGCAAGCCGCTCGCATGCTGGAATACGAGGAGCTGCTTACGATCAAGCCAGGCAAAGGAGGAGGCTATTTCACGCGTCGGCCTACTATAGAAACTGCCATGAAGTCAGCTAGCCAGTTTTTGGCTTCCAAAGTTTTGATCAGTAACGCCACATTCATGGATGTAGCCGATCCGATGGTGATCCAGGCTCTAAAAGCCGCGGTAAAATGCAAAGACGAGGGGCTGATAAATGAACTTAGATTGTTTGTAGGGGGGAAGCATGAGAGTAGCGATAATACCCAGCTGCCTCATGAATATTCGTTCAAAGTGTCAGCATGATTTAATGGCTTTGCTTGCCCGGATGTCGAACAATATCCTGCTGGAGCTATTTCTCGGAATCCTCTGGAACCAAGTCAGTCTGAGTCGCTTCTCCGGCACTTTCGAGGGGAATAAAGAAATTATGGTATCCAACCACGCCAGCAGGATCAGCTTTGCTAAAGCCGTCCTGAGCAAAGACAAGGATAAAGCTATAAGTGCCTGGAAGAAGCGTTCAAAATTAATTCGTTCCTGGCCAGAACGTGGCTTCGAATTCACCGGACAACGCGACAATAGTCTCGGTACATTGCCTCGCAATTAGCCAACAATAAATAGATTGAAACCCTTGCATAAAAAATGGAAGCTGCCTTGGCTTTTTGCGACTAAGCAAACCCTTACCTTGTATTAAGCAGAAAGCCTATTCTGTCCCCCTTTAGTGAAGTCAATCGAAACAAAGAGCTAGAGGGCCCTGATTTACTCAGTTATGCATCACTGATGCAGGGTCGGGTCGGCACAATGTTTGCGGATAAAATCTTCATGAGAAGGCATGGCTGTCGCGCATTGCGCGATAACTTCGCGAGTTTCTCGCAGTATGCTTTCAAGCTTGTCCTTAGGCAAACTATCAACCAGGGGACTATAGCTCTCGGCTCTAACGTGCTGACCATTGAGTACTGCCAACCAACTGTCGACACCAAATAACTCTTGTTTATCTCTCTCAAGCCAGGAACCTGATTGATAAAGATCCAGTTTTTCCTGCAAGGAATCTGGAATCTCCATGTTGCGACAATAATTCCATAGCTCAGAGTCATCACGCTGCGTCGCCTTGTAATGCAGAATGAGAAAGTCGCGGACCGTCCGGAATTCTCGATCGACGTCATTATTGAAGCGATTCATTTCAATATCAAAATTGTCGCGGCGTGGAAACAGGGAAAGGAATCTCATGATTGTTGATTGGATGAGATGAATACTAGTCGATTCAAGCGGTTCCATAAAGCCACTGGAAAGACCAACAGCGAGGCAGTTTTTATTCCAACTCTTCTTGCGCTTTCCTGTCACAAAACGAAGCTGCCTAGGCTCCGCAAGCGCTGTACTGGGCAAGTTCGCCAACAGCATCTCCTGCGCCTGTTCGTCACTGGCAAATTCGGTGCTGTAGACAATGCCGTTGCCTGTTCTGTGCTGTAGAGGAATTTGCCATTGCCAGCCGTTGGAGTGCGCAATAGATTTGGTATAAGGCTGCTTTCTGGCTTAGCGCTGCCGTTGGCACGGCCTGGGCACTGTTGCAGGGCAAGTAGTGACTCCAATCCTCATAGCCAGTTTCTAGGCATTGCTCTATCAGTAAACCCCGAAACCCTGTGCAGTCTATGAAGAAGTCCCCATTGACAATAGTACTATCCTGAAGCTTGATGCCTTTGATAAAGCCTGACTGTGGATCCTGAATTACTTGTTCTACGAGCCCTTCAATTCGATTTACACCAAGGCCAGTACTGAACTCGCGGAGAAAACGCGCATAAAGATTGGCGTCAAAGTGATAGGCGTGGTGCACCTTGGATAGTGGCGAGTTGGGGACATTACCACTACGTAAAAATCGGTTCTGCTTTGCCGCAAGCCAATTCAGCGAGTAAGCATCCAGTGGAGGCGAAAGGCCGAGTTCATAGGCCTTTTTCCAATAGTGCCAGAAACTGACATTCATAATGGTGCGCCCAAAGACTCCGAAAGGGTGCATGTAGGCGTCACCTATTCTGCCCCAGTTTGTGAATTCAATACCGAGCTTGAACGTGCCTTGTGTCGCACTTAGCATTTCGTCGGCATTGATACCAAGCAGGTTATTGAACTCTACAATGGGTGGAATCGTCGCTTCACCGACGCCTACCGTACCTACCTGTTCGGATTCGACTAAGGTGATCTTGCAATCTTGCGTACCGACGATGCGGCTCAGGGCGGCTGCTGACATCCAACCCGACGTGCCGCCCCCAACGATTACTATGTGTTTGATATTGTTATTGTCCACGGAAATCCCTTTCTTTTCTGTCAGCTGCCAATTGGTATATTGGCGATGCACTACTGGATTCGTTCGTTGAATTCACCAAGTTTAATAAAGACTTGCCTTCATGCTGCCGTCACCGCCCAAGTCCGCAATGATACTTCCGGGTTGACATTCCGGAGCTTACATTATTCAATCTGATATGTTTTATATGTTTTATAGGTTTATGGAATATTTGGGCGGCTCGCTCAAACCAGAGAACATCATTCTAAGTGCAGGCAATAAGTAAGTACCGCTAACCATGCTAGAGTTTATACTTAATCAAGCAATGAACGTCGAGAAAATTCAGCATACGGATCCTGAGATTTCGGTGTATGTCGTCGATAATTTTTTAGCGAATCCAGAGGTATTAGTCGAGTATGCGCGGGAAAAAGCCTACTTCGGTAATGTTGGCGATGACGGCACAGCCTACCCGGGTATTCGTGATCGTCTGCCAAGCTCTTATGATGAGGCCATGGGTAAGGTCATAGAACTGGTATACGGTTTCCACAACCCTGTAGTCCATCGCAGCATGATTTCATTGACTACTCTCCAGCCGACACAACTGAGTGCAGCCCAAAAGATGCCGCACGTCGATGCGTTCAGTGATGATCAATATGCTGCCGTACATTATCTCTGTGGTGAGCCACATGGGGGCACGGCAATTTATCGTTATCGTCCACGTAACTTAGTCAAGATAAGGCGTGATGATCGCGGTGTTATGGATGAGATGATTGAAAACGTGCGGAGTCACCCAGCCGAGCACTTAGGCTACCTGAACGGCGACACAACCTGTTCAAGCAGGAGCTGGTGGTCAAGGCCAGATTGAATCGACTGGTACTATACCCTTCAAATTTGCTACATTGCGCCATGCTCTCGTCGCCAGACAGCCTCGATAGTGACACCTCTAAAGGTAGGCTTTCAGTCGCATCTTTTTTCAGGCTTGAACAAAAACCCCATCGGTTACTGAGCGCGTGAAGAAGTTTCAAGTGGACCGTAGATCAAACACAAAAGGCTGATTACTAACATGTCTGAACCGGTTCTTCTTAATTTCGAGAAACACGGCAAGCTTTGCTTGAGCGAGCCAAAAGATTTCACAAGCCATAAAGCAGAGAATTTTGTTCCAGTGGTGTTCCAAGAATTCTATGAGTTGGCTACGGAGTTCCCGCTGGTTTTTATCAGAAACAAGAAGACCGGAGATTTTGTGCCGGGCGCTATGATGGGCTTGAACAAGGGCGTTAATCTCTATTGTCAGACACTCGAATGGCAGCCGGTTTTCATACCAGCAAGTTTCACCCTTGCGCCGCTATCCGTGAGTCGACTGGATCCTGACAGCAACGAGGCAGATATAGCCATCGATGAACAGAGTCCGCTGCTGAGTGAAACCGTCGGCGAACCCTTGTACCGGAGCGATGGTCTGCCGACAGACTACTTAAATAAGCGTATTGATCACGTGGTCAGAGTAACTCAGCAATCCGTGCAGTCTATTGCACTGTGCCGCTACCTGGCCGAAAAACGACTGCTCACCTCGCGCCCACTTAAACTGCAACATACAGAGAGCTCCCCAAAATATGAAGTGGAGGGAATGTATATGATAGATGAGGATGCGCTTGAAAAACTCAGTAATGATGAATTTCAGGAACTGCGCGAACGGGGATTACTGCCCCTGATTTATTCACACTTGACGTCATTACAACAGCTCGGCCGGCTGACCCATCTGCAGCATGCGGCAGATCTAGCGAAAGCGACCAGCAAGGTCACCTGATCAGACAAGCCCAAAAAGTGGCTGACTGCACCTCAGCTAGGGCTTGAAAGATCGCTCTATTTCCGAGAAAAGCCATTGGACAAATGTCTTTAGAAACATTAAAGTCCAAACGTTGTATATGTTATAGCGCCTTGGATTGTCCCCCTGTCTAAATTTGTATAGACAAACTATGGCGCCGCAGCGCTCACCAATGATTGTCGGCCTGACGCTGGCTCAGTGATTTCTCAGCAGGACCATGTTGGCTGCTGAGCAGCTCGATGTCGCTTGCAATGGCTGCGCCGTAGCAATTCTAGAAGGAAAATACGTGGTCAGCCACCGTGAAACCGGTATCGCCTCGATGCAACTGACCAACTGTGAATTGGCGTCTCTCAGTTTTGTAGTTTTCTAACTTACCCAAATAATTAGGAGAGGCTAATGAGTATTTTGCAGAAATTGAATAAGTTGCCACATCTTGGAGCTGGCATTGCGGTTGTTACTTTTTTGGGGTTTCAGGCACAAACGGTGATTGCTGCGAACACAGCAAATAGTGAAGAATCCGTGACTTACTCAGGCCACGTAGCCAGTATTATTAATGAGAATTGCGTGGTCTGTCACCGTGAAGGTGGCATTGGGCCTATGGAACTGAGTAGCTATGATCAAGTGCGCCCTTGGGCGCCCTTGATTCAGATGAAGGTGGCAAACCGAGAAATGCCCCCTTACGCCTATGACCATGATATCGGCAATCAAAACCTTCAGGCAGATTGGCGCCTTTCTGAGGAAGATATCGATACCGTTGTGGCGTGGGTTAATCAGGGCTCTCCCTTGGGAAATCTTGAAGAACTGCCTGCCCCACCAAAACTGCGAGCTATTGATGATTGGAATTTCTCTGCTCAATTCGGCCAGCCAGATATCGTGGTCGCATCCAATCCGATCGATGTACCTGCTAATGGCAACGACCTGTGGGACAAGCATTTTATTGAAAGTGGTATCACCGAAGACCGTTGCATCAAGGCTCTTCAGGTCAAGCCTCGCGGCGTTGCGAAGACAGTAGTCCATCACGCCAACACGTATTTTGCAGAGGTAAAAGAGGACGGCAGTGTCGATAGAAAGCCCGTTACTGAATATGCCATGGGTAAGTGGGGCGAAGTCGTACCGGAAGGTGTTTGCCGTACAGCTTTTGAAGACAGCACGATTCAATGGGACATCCATATGTATCCCGGCGGCTTGGGCGGGACTGCACCAAACGCAGTGGTTAAGGACAACGTAGTGGAGTTGGGTATCTGGCTTCATCCGAAAGGGTATCAAGCCAAAATCACTCAGGACCTGGCATCTTACCAGTTAGACCAGGGCGATCTATTTATCCCGCCTCATGGATTGGCTATGACTCAGGGCTTCCACTCCTTTGATCACCCGGTTCGCATCGACAGCTACCAACCCCATGGGCATCTGCGCATGAATGCTGCTTCATTGGAGATTTTCTATCCAGAAACCGGCCGCACTGAATTGGTCAGTATGATATCCAATTGGAGTGCCACTTGGCATCATAGTCATCTGTATGAGCCAGATACAGCTCCACTATTGCCGACAGGAGCCGTTCTCATAACCAAGCAGTGGTATGACAATACGGCCAATAACCCCAACAACCCTGACCCTAGGCAGTGGGTAGGCTGGGGCCAACGTACAGCAGACGAGATGTCTCATTCCTGGATAGCCATAAGTCATCTTGATGATGAAACTTATCAGGAACTTGCTGAAGCGCGAGAAAGTAACAAGCAGTCCCAGCTACCATCTGGAGATTAGTAAGTTACACAATACAACTCCCGCTATAGATCTAATAATATTGGAGACTGATATTCATGAGAAGTGTTAGGCCAGCTGTGGCCAGTGTAGCTTTGGCGTTACTAGTAAATGTTGTAATGGTAGTTTCTGCTGATGCACAGCAAGCAGTAAGACCTTTACGTCCGCCTTCCCCGGCAGGCATACCAATAATTCCTTTTATGGAAGGCTGGTATGCTAACGAGGACGGCACTGTCACTGTCTCGTTTGGGTACCACAACAGAAATGCTGAAGATGTAATTGTCCCATTGGGTGAGAATAATCGCGTTGAGCCTGCCCAGTTGGACGGGATGCAGCCTGATATTTATTTTTCAGGCCGACATCCTGGAGTCTTTGGGGTCACTATTCCAGAATCAATGAAGGATGAGTCTGTTTGGTGGCACATCAAAACCGACAACCTAGAAGAGCTTAAAGTGCCTGGCGAGCGCGGGTCGAGTGCGTATGAGCTTGATAGAAACCCACGGCCACAGGGCAGTGTTCAACCATTTATTTGGTTTGAAAATGAAAATCGTGGATCTGGTCCTGAAGGTGTCGTAGCGGCCAATACTAGAACAATTTCCGTCGGCGTTCCGCTTACTTTGGGAGTTGAGACCGAAGATCCGTCCGTGCGTGATCCTTCAAATCCTCTCTTTGCCAAGCCCCTTGACTCCCGCGTCATATGGTACAAGCATCAGGGTCCTGGTGAAGTGAGTTTTACTGAACATGCTTCTACGCCTTTCATCACAACTCCAGCTCGATCAACCCGCGGAATGATACCGGCAGCTGCATCTAGAGTTTCAATACCTGCTGGCAAGGGCCCGGCGAGGGTTATGGCTACCTTCACTGAACCTGGTGAGTATATGATTCGCGCCCGGCTGGATAATTGGAACTCCTCTGATAGCGATGGCCTAGATCAGTGCTGTTGGAGCAACGCTTACCAGCGTGTTCGTGTTACACAATGAAATAATAAATACATTAAATGGCATTGATAAGTTAGCTCTAAAAAAATTAGATTTCTCCGGGCGCAAAGATACGTGGCGAAAGATATAGATAGTTGTCAGTTGATACTGAATATCGCTCTAGATTGTAATAAATTGTAACCGGCGGGATGTGTGTTTATACAGCATTGTGCCGGGTCCCCCTACCGCCGATTTGAATTACTGCATGCACCGCGAGGGTCCTACCTGCGGGCATTGCGGCGCCCCTGCTATAAGCGCGCTATCTTCGATATGCATATGTTCCACCAAGCACCATAACCTATAAAGCTTATAAACCTTTAAAAACACTTTAATGTTATATTACTATATGCTAGTTTTATTTCTAAGGGACCATACTGCTCGCTCAATATTGTTGTCATGGAGATGCAGGGAAACTTACTCAGAGAGTACTTATTAAAATTACGAGCAGCACTTGAGGCCGGATTTTAAGCCTCCAACGTGCAGCCAAGGAGAGGGTAAATGCCCAATAAATTTCGACGTAAGAAGCTTTCATATCTCATTCATACGGCTCTCATGTCTTCACTTGTAGCGCCGGTAATAGCCCAAGCCCAAGATGACGAGGTTGAAGAAATTGTCGTCACAGGCTCCTACATTAGGAACAGTGCGTTCTCGCAGGATACAGCGGCAGATACAGTCACGGGTGCGGACCTTCTCAGCATCAGGCACGCCGAACATGTCGGAATACATACGCGAGCTGAGCTATGTTCAGAACGTTGATATTGTCGACGTTGTACTTGGTAGCCAGGACGGCCCACAAACCGCTCTAAGGGGCCAGTTTCAACCTACGTGGCCTGGGTGAAAACTCCACTCTGACCCTGGTAGATGGTGTACGTACAATCGATTCGCGCTTGAATACCGCCTTCCCGGACATCGCGATGGAACGGATGGAACTGGTGTTGGATGGTGGTTCCGCGCTGTATGGGTCCGACGCGGTGGCCGGCGTGGTCAACCTGATTCCCATCAAGGAATACGACGGAGTTAAATTCCGTACTTTTTATCAGAGGCCTGAAGATGGAAAGATGGAAGAAATGCGTATCTCCGCGTTATGGGGTAAGTCATGGGACAACGGTCTCAGTTATGTCGGATCCGCCGAAACCTATCAGCGCACACCCCTTATGTGGTACGAGCGCGGACGCGAACACAATGTATCCCGAGGCACCTCCAGTTCCGGAAACCCTGGATCATTTAAGCAGCTTGAGGGGGTCCCTGACGACCTTAGCACCCTTCCATTAAGAGGAAAGAGCGGGGCTACACTGACGGGTCCCCGCTTGCTAGACCCTTCATGCGGAACGTTTAACCAAGGCACTCCAACCCATGGCTACGGGCCCTCTCCCCTGCCATCTGGAACCGCACACAGTGGCAACTTCTGTACTTTTGAGTACAGCGCTCAGGCTGAAGTGGTTCTGCAGCAACAAGAATATAACGTTTATAACAACCTTCAATGGGAAGCTGCCGACTGGTTGAGTTTTGGCTTCATGATGAATAACCATGCGCGTGTTAACCAAGACAGAAGCACATTTGCTTCGCCTAATCCGGCTAATAACCGATCAATGCTAGTGATCCCAGAGGAGCACCCTGCCAACCCTTATGGGTTTGACGTGGCCCCTGATCTGTGGAGAATTTATACTCATCCCCTGCCGCAGTACCTCCCTGATGGCATTAATACTGACACATCTCGCCAGTTCGACGGGATCTATCAAACCAATCGCGTCAAGCTGTCTGCAGATTATGACCTCGGCAACACTAGTTGGTCTGGTTATACCTACTACACCAAGCAAGATAGCTCCAGTAAACGCGATGTTTCAGGTGTCTACGCATCCCGCCTGCAGTTAGCTCTTCGCGGGGAAGGTGGCGCCTCCGGTGATCAGTGGTTTAATCCCTTCGGCTCTCGAGACCCTCGATCTCCTTATCATGAGCCGGGATTCGAAAATCCCAGAGAACTAAATAACTGGATGCAGTACCAGAATCCAAACCAGGAAAATTCACGTAAAGCTCTGGATGTTTTTGAAACTATGCTCACGGGCGAAGTATTTGATGTTCCGGCCGGCGCTGTGCAGATGGCCTTTGGCTTTCAATGGCGTGACTTGGAAGAGCGCACTTTTCAAGAGCCATTCGAAGCTTCAGGAGAGAATTTCATCTGGGGAGTGAATGGCGAGCCTATAGCAGGCGACGAAGTATTTAACTCTGCAGTCCGCTCAGTGTTTGCTGAGATAGAAGTTCCTATCTTAGAGAATCTGGCTATCAAGGCTGCGGTGCGGAGTGAGCAATTTACTGACCAAGGTCTGTCGACTACTACACCCAAGATTTCCGCGCGGTATGAAATAATTCCTGGACTAGCACTGAGAGCGTCTTGGGGCGAAAGCTTCTTGGCACCGACCTCATTCCAGACCCGAGCGGCCACTACGAACGAAAACTGCGGTGATATGTACAGCGGCAGTGACGACTTCAGCGGGCAACTGCTGCTTGGCGGACTGAAATGTCAATCGGGCAATCCAAATCTCGGCCCAGAACAGGCAGAGATTCTTAATGTCGGATTCACTTGGCAGGCAGAGGGCAGGCTTGAAGGCTTTGAGTTGTCCATGGACTATCAGGAAATTGAATATACTGACCGAATTCGTACTCTAACTGAGGATGACGTAACTCGGAACCAGTTCGCTTCTATGCTTCGGGATACTGGCCAAAGTGAAGGGTCCTATGACTCCACTCCCGGCTCAGCCTCTCGAAAGGCCGCCGATGCCTGGCTGGGTGCCCAGCCTGTTGGTGGTGCCGGCGGGAATATCTTCCGCGACCCTGATGGCCGTGTGTCACTTGTGCTGATTCAGTCAGCCAACGTAGCACAATTTGATGTCAGCTTGTTCGACATGAAAGCGGAATACTCTTTTAGTCCAGGTGACTGGGGAACATTCAACACACGCCTCAATGCCACGGTCTATACAGATTATCTCTTTACAGACAAGAAAGGTAATCCTGTAGATGTTCTCGGAAAACAGAACGCGCGGACTAATATCGCCCCCCCAATTCCGAAAGTAAAAATGGCATGGCAAAACAATTGGTTCCGCAACAATCACAGTGCGTCAATGTCGGTAAGCTGGTTTAGTGCTGTTGATCATGACGCCCAGATAGTTGACTTGTACCAATTTGATGGGCAGTTTGTGGCCCCTAGTGAAATTGATGAGGACCCTATCATCGATGTGCGCTACTCGTATTTCATTGACGATTTCTTCAACAGCGCAGTTACCCTGTCTGCTGGAGTGAACAATCTCCTGGATTACAAGCCTACGTTGACTGGGCAAATAGGAGGCTTTGAGTCTAGGTTGATCAATAACTTTTATCGTCAATTCTTCGTGTCCATCGATTTTACTCCCGGCGGATAAAAGCGTTGCTAATCGGCAGGCTGATGTTGGTTTTCAGTCCTGCCGCAGGAAAAGCCAAGGCATGTGGGTGCCTTGGCTTTTTTTGTATTCAATTGGGAAGTAAATAAATGGGCTCCAGGATAAATGTACGATAACGTATATTTATACTGGACCCATTTATCTTTATTCGTTAAAAATTTATTCTGAAAGCCACAGCAACTCCCGCCAATAAGCCTTTCTGCTTTATACTTGTAGCTATGAGGCCAGTGAACCAAATAAATTTATCAGATGAGGCAGCCACTCTTGAGTTTGGTGCTGAACTAGCTGCCGCAACATTCCGGGAAAGCAGGGCGGGCGATGCAGTCCTTGAAGGGATGGGTATCCCCCACTTAGGCGGCATGATCTATCTCCAAGGCGACCTAGGCGCAGGCAAGACAACCCTGTCCCGGGGCTTCATGCGTGCCTTCGGCTACACCGGCGCGGTTAAAAGCCCTACCTATACGTTGGTAGAGCCCTACGAATTCGAGTTCTGTAACATCTATCACTTCGATCTCTACCGCCTCTCTGATCCCGAGGAGGTGGCCTATCTCGGTACTGATGAGTATTTCGCAGAGTCGAATCTCTGCCTCGTGGAGTGGGCCGAGAAGGGCGTGAAATGGCTTCCTGGCGCGGATTTGGTGATCGATATGGCCGATCAGGGAACGGGTCGGTGTCTTACTTGTCAAAGTCTCACGGAGAAAGGCGCCATAATTGCCAAAAGATTATGGCCCTGAGGCCGTTGTATTAGACAACGTGAAGTATGTCTCAAAGAATTTGTCATGAAATCACAACACAATCTAAGCAGTATTGAGGGCAGCAATCGCTGTCTTACCCTCGCTCTAGCAGTTTGTACGCTGCTGGTGAGTTTTGCTGTGTCTGCTGCTGATGTGGAAGAGGTAAGGGTGTGGCGTGCGCCGGACCATACTCGTCTCGTTTTTGATCTGTCCGGCGAGGTGGAATACAAGCTGTTCACGCTCGAGAACCCAGCTCGTGTGGTTATCGACATAGAAGGCTCGTCCTTGGGTGGCGATTTGTCTAGACTCGATTTTAATGAGAGTCCGATTAGCGGCATACGCAGTGCGATTCGAGATGGCGACACTCTGCGCATGGTGATCGATCTTGTTACTGAGGTTGAGCCGCGTAGTTTTACGCTCGCACCGAATAGCGAACAAGGCGATCGTCTGGTTGTCGATCTTTATGGCGAGTCGCCATCTGCTGATGAGCCGAAAAACACCAGCACCGTATCCTCGAATTCTACTAGTGCTCCCCGTAGCGATGAGCGTCGTAATATAATCGTTGCGATCTCGGCAGGACACGGCGGTGAAGATCCCGGCGGCATCGGATTTGATGGCAAGCTAAGAGAGAAGAACATCACGCTAAAAATAGCGCGCGCTCTTATTCAATCAACTTGAAAGAATGCCCGGCTACACGCCAATCATGATTCGTGATGGTGACTACTATGTTGAATTACAGCGCCGTTCTGAAATCGCCCGCGAGAAGCGCGCTGACCTCTTCGTCGCGGTGCATACCGATTGGTATCGTACTAGCCGTGCCAATGGCCTGACTATTTATGCGCTATCGGGTGATAGAGCCGACCGAGAAAATTCTCGTCGTGTCGCGCAGAAGGAAAATAACTGCGGACTTACTAGGCGGCGTGGGCGGCGATCTTGATCTCAGTTCCTGGGACGACGATGTCGCGCTTACGCTCGTCTCACTGCAGATGGCTTGGAGCATGGAGCAGAGTCTGATCGCGGGTACTCGTGTTTTGGAATCCTTGGATGGCATGACACGTCTGCGCCGTGACAAGGTGCAGCAGGCATCGTTAGAAGTGTTGAAGTCGCCGGACATACCTTCGATGCTTATCGAAACTGGTTATCTCACGAACCCTGATGAAGCCAGAAGGCTTAACACATCTGCATTCCAGCAGAAGCTTGCGCGCGGCATCGCGCAGGGCGTGATGAATTATTTCTACGATGCGCCCCCCCAGGGTTCTCTTGTCGCCTGGCAGAAGGCAAACGGCATCGTGCCCATGCCTGGCATCTATATGGTGAAGAGAGGTGATAGCCTTTCGGTAATCGCGCAGCGCTACAACGTTAGTCTAGCGGAATTAAAATCGGCTAATAAAATTTCTTCGAACACGATTCACGTAGGTCAGGAACTTACTATTCCGGGAGTCGGCGCAGGGGAGCAGGAAGAACACACGATTCGTCGCGGGGAAACGCTCTCCGAGATCGCGCAGCGGTATCAAGTTAGTCTGGGTAGTTTGCGCCAGGTAAACAACATCACTAACGATCGCATCATGGTCGGGCAAATTCTAAAAATACCCGCATCCTAGCTCTAGTTTAGTTGGCTTCTTCTGTGTTGGTTCCCATAGTTTTGCTCTGTGGTTGGTGCTACAATGCTAGCCCCATTCTCTTTACTGCTACTTGCCAATGTCACGGATTAATCTTCTCAGTCAACGCCTCGCGAATCAGATTGCCGCGGGCGAGGTCGTCGAGCGCCCCGCCTCGGTCGTCAAGGAGTTAATGGAGAACTCTCTGGATGCCGGCGCTAGTCGACTAGAGATCGAAGTTGAGCAGGGCGGCACGAAACAAATCAAGGTCAAGGACGACGGGCTAGGCATTCATAAGCAGGACTTAGAGTTGGCGCTTAGCCGGCATGCCACCAGTAAAATCACCGACCTCGAAGACCTAGAAAACATCGCCAGCCTGGGCTTTCGTGGCGAGGCGCTAGCCAGTATCAGTTCGGTCTCACGCCTGACTATGACCTCAAAGGCAGACGACGATGTAGCCGCAGCTAGTGGCGACAATAGCGGCTGGAAGGTCATCGCCGAGGGGCAGGAGATGGATGTCATACTTTCACCCGCCGCACACTCGCGCGGAACCACGGTCGAGGTGCGAGACTTATTCTTCAATACGCCTGCGCGCAAGAAATTTCTGAAAACAGAGAAAACGGAATTCTCGCGCATCGATGAGGTTCTAAAACGTATCGCGCTGAGTCGCTTCGATGTGCAGTTTTCACTTACTCACAATCAGCGCGCGATTCGTAAATTGCTTCCAGCAAAGTCCGATCAGGAAAAACAGCGACGCGTCGCTCTGGTGTGCGGTCCTGCCTTTGTCGAAAGCTCTGTGTTCGTAGAAATGGAAGGGCAGGGTCTACGTCTCTGGGGTTGGGTCAGTCTACCGACCTTTTCGCGCTCTCAGGCAGACTTGCAATACTTCTATGTGAACGGCCGGATCATTCGCGACAAACTGGTGACACACGCAGTAAAGCAAGCCTATCGTGATGTGTTGTTTCATGGACGTCATCCTGCCTATGTGTTGTATCTGGAGTTGGCGCCATCAGCAGTTGATGTGAACGTGCATCCAACGAAGCATGAGGTACGTTTTCGCGACAGCCGCCTAGTGCATGACTTTCTTTTTAGTTCATTGCACAAGGCGTTAGCAGAACTGAGGCCGTCCGATCGGCTCGCAGATAACGCACAGAACAATGGACACGAGGGCGATCCGTTTGTAGCTATGCGCAGCGGTAGCGCTGCAGGAAATTTTGCAGCTAACCCAGATTCAAACTTTGCAGCGGGAAACTTCAGCGATCAGAGTAGTCTGTCACTTGCGGGACCGGCTTCGAATAATTATTCCTACAGACCGAGCACAGGGCAACCTGCTGCCGGTGCGATACAAAGCCAATTGGAAAATTTCGCGAAGCTCACTGCCGACGATTCAGAAGTGCCACCGCTGGGATACGCCATAGCACAACTGCATGGAATTTATATTCTTGCGCAGAATAAGGAAGGGCTGATTACCGTGGACATGCATGCGGCACACGAACGCATCACCTACGAGCGCATGAAAACAGCCTGCCAGAATGAAGAATTGAAGATGCAGCCCTTGCTCGTACCTTTGTCTATCGCGGTGAGTCAATCAGAAGCAGACTGCGCGGAGACTGAACGAGAAGCGTTGCTTAGTATTGGAATCGAGTTAGAGAGAGCCGCGGCGGAATCGATAGTAGTAAGGCAGGTCCCCTCGATTTTGCGTAACGCTAATATCGAACAACTGGTGCGCGATGTGCTGTCCGATGTTCTCGAATACGGTAGCAGTGATCGCATCCAAGCGCATCAGGATGAGCTACTCTCCACCATGGCATGTCATGGTTCGGTCCGCGCCAATCGTCACTTAACTATCCCAGAGATGAATGCGTTGCTGCGCGACATGGAAACTACCGAGCGCAGCGGTCAGTGCAATCATGGTAGACCAACATGGGTGTATCAGGGTCTGGATGAGCTGGATAAACTCTTTCTTCGTGGGCAGTAAGATCGAGAACGAACTTCCTCTCTAGTCGCGTACAATCTCCACTATGAATTCGTCCTCCTCCAAACCCAACGTGATCTGCCTGATGGGCCCGACCGCATCGGGCAAAACCTCTCTTGCCGTCGACCTGGTGCAGCAGCATCCGTTTCAGATCGTCAGCGTGGATTCGGCGCAGATCTATCGGCAGATGGATATTGGCACAGGCAAGCCCCAGAAAGGGGTTTTAGATATCGCGCCCCATCGCTTGATCGATTTTATCGATCCAGCTGTGCCGTATTCGGCCTCTCAATTCAGGGCGGATGCTTTTAGGGAAATCGACGAGATACTAGACGTTGGCGACACCCCGCTGCTTGTTGGCGGCACGATGTTGTATTTTCGCGTCTTGCGAGACGGCCTCGCAAACATGCCTCATGCCGATCCAGAAATACGTGCTGAGATCGAGATGTTGGCACAGGAACAGGGCTGGGAGGCAGTACATCAGCAACTTGCGGCAGTCGATCCGGATTCAGCAGCCAGGATTCACCCTAACGATCCGCAAAGAATACAACGGGCATTGGAGGTATATAGGGTCTCAGGCAAGACAATGACTAGCTTTCACGCCGAGATGCAGGCGCAGCAAAAGGCCCTGCTCCCATACAATTTACATTTCTTCGCGATCCAACCAGAAGATCGCGGCGTATTACACGATCAGATAGAGACACGTTTCCGACAGATGCTTAATGAGGGCTTAGTCGACGAGGTGCAGGCTTTACGCTCTCGAGGTGATCTCAATCGCCTACTTCCTTCAATAAAATCAGTAGGATACAGACAGGTCTGGCAGTATTTGGACGGCGAAATTGACTATGATGGTATGGTGGAAAAGAGTATTATTGCTACCAGGCAACTCGCTAAGCGGCAGTTTACTTGGCTGCGTAGTTGGCCAAGCCTGCAAAGTTTGAGTAATTCTTCCACTCAATCCGTACGACATGTCTTGAAATACATGGATACCATCTCTATATAGACAGTATGGAAGGTAGAGAGTTCGTTAAATTTTTATAGGAAGATCCACAGATATTAAACCGGTTCCGCCAGACTCGATTTCGAGACGGCAAAAACTCAGTTTTAATGATTGTCGATTGTAAGGGGAATAAATAATGTCTAAAGGGCATACATTACAAGATCCGTTTTTGAACGTGCTTCGCAAGGAGCGAATCCCGGTGGCCATTTACCTGGTTAGTGGAATTAAGTTGCAGGGTCAGATCGAATCATTTGACCAATTTGTGATTCTGCTCAAGAACGCTGTTAGCCAGATGGTCTACAAGCACGCGATTTCAACAGTAGTACCCTCGCGCATGGTAAAAGTGCCCATGCAGAATCCAGGCGAAGGGGCTGAAGCAGTCGAAGATGACGCTGATGAGCCGGGTAACGCGGTTTAGCATTTCTCAGTGAGGAAATTGATTGTTTTTTGACAGACCCGATTCCGGCGAGATCTCTATCCTCGTTCACCTCATTATAGATTCAGAGAGTGAACGGGAGGACCCAGCCGAATTTGAAGAATTGGCAATCTCTGCCGGCGCCCAGCCGGTGGACTTCATCACAGGCTCTAGAAAGGCTCCTTCACCAAACCTTTTTATCGGATCAGGCAAACTTGAAGAGATTCGAGCCGCCGTGCTCGCACATAAAGCAGGGCTAGTTCTGTTCAATCACACACTCTCTCCGAGTCAGGAACGTAACCTAGAGGCCGAACTCAAGTGTCGCGTACTCGATCGTACTGGATTAATTCTGGATATTTTCGCGCAACGCGCGCGCAGCCACGAAGGTAAGCTGCAGGTAGAGTTGGCGCAGTTGCAACACCTGAGCACACGCTTGAAACGTGGATGGACTCACCTGGATAGACAGAAGGGTGGCATCGGCATGCGTGGCGCGGGTGAGAAGCAGTTGGAACTCGACCAGCGCATGATTGGGCAGCGAATCAAGGCCATCAACAAAGGCCTAGAGAAGGTGCGTGGACAGCGCGACCAAGGGCGCCGCTCTAGGCGTCGTTCGGAGGTAGCAACGATATCTCTGGTTGGCTACACCAACGCCGGTAAGTCCTCACTATTTAATAAGATGGCCCGTGCGCATACTTATGCAGCGGACCAATTGTTTGCCACGTTGGATTCGACGCTACGCCGTATTACCCTGAAGAACTATGGACCGGTGGTCATCGCCGATACGGTAGGTTTCATTAGCCATCTGCCGCATCAACTGGTTGAGGCGTTTCGTGCTACGCTTGAGGAGACGGCTCAAGCGGATCTGCTTATCCATGTCGTGGACACGGCGAATGAATTTCATCCAGATCACATTTTTGAAGTCGATAAGGTCTTGGCAGAAATAGGCGCGAAGTCCGTGCCGCAGCTGCTGGTATTTAACAAGATCGACCTGCTTCCAGGCGTCGAGCCACATATTCAACGCAATGAGAAAGGTAAGGTTATAAAGGTTTGGGTATCTGCAAAGACTGGCGCCGGGATGGATCTATTGCAGGGCGCGATGAGCGAGCTGCTTGCTGGTAATATGGCTGTCGAGACTCTGAGAGTCTCGCCGAGCCAGACGAAGCTTCGTAGTCAGCTTTACGATAGCGGATTCATCGAGGAAGAACATATAGACGAGGAAGGTTTCTATGAGCTGCGGATCAAATTGCCGCGCACAGACCTCGATCGTATTCTCAAACAAAGCGGTACAGAAGTTATAAGTCACACTATTGCAGTGCAGGAGCAGATTAATTTGGCAGTCGAGATTAAGTGACCAACCGCTTGATCGCATCAAATAGCCTTTTGAAAGTGCAAATTGCTGTGTAAATGAACAATTATTAGCTAAAATCGACCTTCTACGTGTTTAGAAAGTTATGGAGAAGCCAATGGCTTGGAACGAACCTGGAAATAACGGAAATGGAAACGACAAAGACAAAGACCCTTGGGGTGGAGGTCGTAAGGGCGGCGACCAGGGCCCTCCTGATATCGATGAGGTTGTGCGCAATCTGACCAAAAAATTCAATAATCTGTTCGGCGGGGGCAGCGGTGGTTCTAGTTCCACTGGTTCTTCGTCAAGCGGCGGTGGTGGTTTGTCCGCGGGTCTAATCGCAGGACTATTAGCCGTGGTAGCTGTCATCTGGGGATTCATGGGTTTCTATATCGTGGACGAAGCCGAACGCGGCGTCGTCTTGCGCTTCGGTAGGGTGATGGATTTGACAGTGCAGCCGGGTTTGCACTGGAATCCACCGGTCGTTGATGAAGTTAGCCTGGTTAACGTTTCCGAGTTAAACGCGAAGACCTATGAAAATCGCGCGATGCTGACTACCGATGAAAACATCATCGACATCGCAGTCACCGTGCAGTATCTGATTCAGGATCCAGTGAAGTATGTGATCGCTGTGCAGGACCCAGAGCTTAGTCTGGATAACGCGTCCGAATCTGCAATTCGCCACGTAGTTGGTGGCAACTTCATGGATCAAATTCTGACCACGGGTCGCGATCGAATGGCCGCCGATGTGCAGGAGCGTCTGCAGGATTATATGAATGCTTACAATACCGGTATCTTTGTAAGCCAGGTTAACGTGGTCGATGCTCAGCCACCTGATGCTGTTCGTCCCGCCTTCGATGACGTGATCCGCGCCAGAGAAGACGAGCAACGTGTGCAGAACCAGGCCCAGCAATATTCGAATCAGATTATTCCTGAGGCTCGCGGTGAAGCACAGCGGCGAATCGAAGCGGCAAACGCTTACAGCGCAGAAGTCGTGGCTGAAGCAACGGGTGATGCGTCTCGCTTCGACCAGTTGTTAACGGAATACTTGAAGTCTCCTGAGGTGACTCGACAGCGACTCTATATCGACTCGATCGAAGACGTGATGACGGCGAGTAGCAAGATCATGGTAGATGTCGAAGGCGGCAACAATATGTTGTTCCTGCCATTGGACAAGCTTATGGAGCAGAGCAATTCAAGCATCAATTCGAATAATACTACGACAGACCTCAGAAATTTGGCAGACCAGTTGGCGCCATTTTTACCGGGATCAAATAGTACAAACAGTGTAGATCGTTCGCGACTACCTACTACGGGACGGGGAAATCGATAATGAAAAATTTTATAGCGGTAGGTCTTATTTTTCTAGTCGTCATAGTCGCTAGCAATTCTCTTTTCGTCGTTAAGGAAACAGAACGCGCAGTGATGCTGCAATTTGGTGAATTGGTTCAAGATTCCATCGACCCAGGTCTGCATGTCAAAATTCCTTGGGTTAATAATGTGCGTAAATTTGACGCGCGGATCTTGACTGAAGACGCGCCTCGGCGTCGCTACCTGACGCTGGAGCAGAAGGCGCTGGAAGTCGATTCCTACGCGAAGTGGCGTATCGTCGACGTGGGCCAGTTCTACATCTCTACACGCGGCAACACGACTACAGCCGGCAGCCTGCTTGCAGAACGTATCAACGACGGTCTGCGTGACCAGATTGGTGACCGTACTCTTGCAGAAGTTGTCGCTGGAGAGAGAGATCAGATGATGCTCGCTCTGACAGCCGATCTCAATGAGACTACGGCGGCGGACCTAGGTATAGAGATCATCGACGTACGCGTGAAGCGAATCGATCTACCCGAAGACGTACGCTCTTCTGTTTATGAGCGTATGATCACCGAGCGAAACAGAGAGGCGCAGGAGTTACGTTCTTTCGGTGAAGAGCTCGCGATTGGTATTCGTGCCGACGCTGATCGTCAGGCGACAATTTTTCGTGCAGAGGCTTACAGAGATGCTGAGCAACTACGCGGTGAGGGTGACGCAACAGCAACGGCAATCTATGCTGATGCCTACAACAAAGACCCTGAGTTCTATGCGTTTACCCGCAGCCTGAATTCATATAGAGAGACGTTCAGTTCGAAAGGTGACGTGCTCTTGCTTGATCCAGACAGCGACTACTTCAAGTATCTTAAGAGCGGGATCTCGCGGTAAGCTCTAGTTAATCAATAGGCTTTTTGAAAACCAGATAAGTTAACAACCGTAAACCTGAATCGCGTTTAGCGATTCAGGTTTACTTTTTTGCTGCGCGCATAGCTGTCAGCTAGTGGCTCACAAGAAGAGGCGAGATTATGTGGCACGAGCTGGCTGTTGCATTTTGTCTGATGCTTGTAATAGAGGGGATTATTCCCTTCATCAGCCCAGGTAGGTGGCGAAAGATGTTGCTCGTGTTGGATCAAATAGACGACAACACCATGCGCATTATTGGTTTAGGAAGCATGCTGACCGGAACGGTTCTGCTGTTGATGATTAATTAGATCGTCGTAAGTTTACGAATAAATTTTTAAAGTTTGATGAGTGAAAAATAAATAAACATGACTTCTGCAAAACGCTGGTTACTTCCCGATGGTGTCGAGGAAATTCTCCCCCTAGAGGCGAGCAAGTTAGAATACTTGCGTCGTCAGCTTCTGGATCTCTATGAATCCTGGGGCTATCAGCTAGTTATCACTCCACTTATCGAGTATCTGGATTCGCTACTAGTCGGCTCGTCACATGATTTGGAACTGCACACGTTCAAGATTACCGACCAGCTTAGCGGGCGCATGATGGGCATCCGTGCAGACATTACTCCGCAGGCTGCGCGTATCGACGCACACTGTATGAACAGAGAAGGTCCGGTGCGTCTGTGCTACGCAGACAACGTTTTGCATACAAAGCCACGGGGTCTGCTTGCCTCGCGGGTACCCATTCGTATCGGCGCTGAGATGTACGGTCACGCCGGTGTGGACTGTGACATAGAACTAATTTGTCTTATGTATGCCACCTTGAATGCGGCGGAAATTGAAAACATATCTATCGTGTTAGGGCACGTTGGTATCTTCCGTGCGCTCGTCAAAGAAGCCGCGATAGATGCGGACATCGAATCAACTTTATTCGATGCCGTGCAGCGTAAAGCTTATGATGAGATCGATGTCGTCTTGGATGCTGCCGTGAAAGATGCAACCTTGCATTCCATGTTGAGGCAGCTAACGCGGCTGAGTGGTGACGAGGCAATACTGCAAGAGGCCATAACAGTTTTCGAATATGCTCCCAACTCAGTAAAGAAAGAACTGCTCGAACTGGTATTGATAGTGGAAGGAGTCAAGGAACGTCATCCCGAGATGACTCTCTGCTTCGACCTATGCGAACTGCGTGGTTATGAATATCATACGGGCATCGTATTCGCTGCCTATACACCGGACTACGGCAGAGCGGTAGCAAAAGGCGGTCGTTATGACCACATCGGTGAAGTCTTTGGTCGCTCGCGGCCGGCGTCAGGTTTTGACAGCGATCTAAAGACTATCGCTAGACTGAGCAGTAAAACGTTTGTTCAAAAGACAGTGATCATCGCGCCAAGTGGAAATGATGCTGACTTACTGAGCACGATAGCTGAACTGCGCGCCAGTGGCGAGATTGTAATTACTAATCTGCTGGAGAGCGAACTAGCGGAGCAGGAATTGGAAGATCTAAATTGCGATCGGCAACTACAGCTAGTTGATGGCAAGTGGATAGTTGAAAACTTAACGTAGTGTTTGTTTTGAATAAGATATTGAGTAGAGGACGATGGCAAAATCAGTAGTAGTACTTGGCACCCAGTGGGGCGATGAGGGCAAAGGAAAGATCGTTGACCTTTTAACGGACCAGGCCAAGGTGGCGGTCCGCTTTCAGGGTGGTCATAACGCGGGACATACGTTGGTTATCAACGGTAAGAAAACTGTGCTGCATTTGTTGCCGTCTGGAATCTTACGGAGCAACGTCGATTGCGTTATCGGCAATGGCGTTGTGATTAGCCTCGAAGCATTGCTGAATGAAATCGAAGGCCTCGAGGGTGCCGGAATTGAAATACGCGACCGACTCAAGATAAGCGGCGCCTGCCCTCTAATCCTGCCATCTCATATTGCGCTAGATCAGGCGAGAGAACTCAAGAAGGGCAGTGCAAAGATAGGCACAACCGGACGAGGAATAGGGCCGGCCTATGAAGACAAAGTTGCAAGACGCGGCATTCGTCTCGCAGGTACCCTCAACGCAGAGCACTTCGCAGAAAAGCTTGCCGAACTCATGGAATACCACAACTTCATGCTGAGCAATTATTACAAAACTGAGACAGTGGACTATCAGCAAACTCTCGATCAGTACTTGAAGTTGGCAGAACAGGTTCGACCCATGGTGGCAGATACGATCGAAATTCTGCACAACCATCGCAAGGCAAATGACAATATCTTATTCGAAGGCGCTCAAGGATCGCTGTTGGATATCGACCACGGGACCTACCCTTTCGTTACCTCTTCTAATACTACTGCGGGTGGCGCTGCGACGGGCAGTGGCTATGGCCCGCTCTATCTGGACTATGTCTTGGGAATCACCAAGGCCTACACCACACGCGTTGGCTCAGGACCGTTCCCGACAGAGTTGTTCGATGACACTGGTAAGCATTTGGCCACAGTTGGACATGAGAAGGGTGCGACTACCGGGCGTGATCGACGCTGCGGTTGGTTCGACGCCTGTGCTGTGAAGATGGCCATGCGCATCAATAGTGTCTCCGGCATCTGCTTAACCAAGTTAGATGTACTAGATGGCTTGGAAACGATCAAGGTCTGCACTGGTTACGCTGGTGTAGGTGATAATACTTCTGGCAGCCTGATGGATATTGAGAGCTATAAGAGCCTCGAGCCTATCTTCGAAGAACTGCCGGGCTGGAACGAGTCGACGGTCGGCGCGAAGAGCCTGGATGATTTGCCGCAGAATGCTAAAGACTATATTCAGTATCTAGAGAAGATAGTAGAAGTGCCAGTTGACATTGTATCAACGGGCCCCGATCGCGAAGAAACGATAGTTCTGCGTCATCCCTTCGATAGTTAGTGGATAGTTTAACTGAAGTTACGCTCTGTGCTTAACTTCAATCCAGTGGCCACAAGCAGGCGGCACCGATGGCACCGCTTGCATCGCCGAACATCGGTGCTGCAAGCATGGTAAGCATGTCATCTGTGAATACATGCTCATTCATGAGGCTTGGAACCTGCTCATACAGCTGCGAAATATTCGATAGACCACCTCCTAACACAATCATATCTGGGTCCATAAGATTCACCACCGTAGAGAGGCAGCGCGCCAATTGCTCGCAGTAGATCTGAATACTTTCGCTGGATTCAACATCTCCGCTAGTTGCCAAGCTCGCTATTTCCGAAGCCTCCAGCTCGGTTCCGGATCTTTCGAAATGGCTCTGTTTCAAGCCCCGCCCAGAAAGAACAGTCTCATTGCAGTTCGTTCTGCCGCAGTAGCATTGCCGGTCCTGGGTGATTAGGTCGCGGACAGAACTTGGAATGCAGTTATGTCCCCATTCACCGGCGATTCGGTTCGGGCCTGTGTGCAGTTGCTTGTCTATGACGATGCCGCCACCGGTTCCCGTGCCTAGAATTACCCCAAATACTGTTTTGGCGGACATCGCCGCACCGTAACAGGCTTCTGAAAGGACAAAGCAATTCGCATCGTTCTCGACACGCGTCGCATAGCCAAGGCGGTTTTCAATATCGACTTTCAACGGTTCGCCATTGAGGCAGATCGAATTGCAGTTCTTCATCAGTTCGAGACCGTGTTCATTCGAAGGAGATAAGGCGCCAGGAGTCCCAATTCCAACAGAACACTTCTTCGATGAAGACAGTTGCTGCAGCTGCTCGATCACAGCGCATAGTGCATCAACAGTCTCGAGATATTTTTGCGCAGGCGTATCCACACGAATTTTATCGGCTACCCTACCGTCAGGTGAGAGCAATATGCCTTCAATCTTTGTTCCGCCTAGGTCGACTCCAATTCTCATTTACTACCTCAATGCAATTCTGCTGCTTGTTGTGTCACTGCTACTTTAGCAGATTTTAATTTCGCCTTGCATAGTACTACAAACCCTCTAGAATCTGCGGTCCGCTTGCATTTTGTCTTGGCGTAAATCTCGAGGCGATCTGACTGGACACAGCAATAAAAATGACCAGAGCTAGATAGAAAAGTTCGATGACCCGAGCCAGATACCAACAAGTGTCGCTGCAAGACACGCCCTACTACCATTGTATCTCACGCTGTGTTCGTCGCGCCTATCTATGTGGTGACGACCCTGTTACTGGTAAGAATTTCGATCATCGCAAGCAGTGGTTGGTGTCTCGAATTAAGACGCTGGCTGCACAGTTTTCGATCGACATCTGTGCCTATGCCATCATGAGTAATCACTATCACCTCGTACTGTTCGTCAATGAGCAGCAGGCTGGAGAATGGGATGACTCTGAGGTGGTCAAGCGCTGGACAGCACTCTTTCCTCGCAACGCAGCTCTAATAGCAACTCTGCAGAAAAACAAATCGAGCAAGGCGGCGCAGAAGCGCCTGCAACAACAGATCAGCCTATGGCGCGAACGACTAATGGATATTAGTTGGTTCATGCGCTGCGTAAACGAGATTGTGGCACGGCAAGCTAACCGAGAAGACGAATGCAGCGGACGTTTCTGGGAAGGACGGTTCAAGAGTCAGGCTCTTCTCGATGAGAAAGCACTTGTTACCTGCATGGCTTATGTGGATCTAAACCCTATTCGAGCGGGTATAACGGACTCTCTTGAGAATAGCGACTTCACGTCGATTCAAGAGCGGCTAATTTATCACGCTAAGAAAGTCAAAAATAGAAGCTATCGTCAGCATCGTCTGCTTAAACGACGCACTACCAAGCACCTCGTGGGCCGCCAGTCTGGAGGCAAGCAGGCGAAGCTTCGGCTTATGTCCGAAATGGAAGGGGTAGCCGAGGAGGGATTGTCCATCACGCCGCAAAGCTACTTCGATCTGTTAGAGGTCACTTGCAAAGCGCTGCACCCAGAAGAGTATTTGGCGCACCGAATTACCGATACCCTGGATGAGAAGAACAGATTGTTAAATGAACTGGGAATAAGTGCAGAATCTTGGCTCAAGAGTGTCACAACGTTTCATCGCCACTATTCAGTGGCGGCGGGTTCCGAATCGGCACTCATTCATTTTCATGAAAGCAGGATCAAGTCAGGGGTGAGTTTAAAACACCCGCGCAAATGGATTAGGGGAATAAATTCCTCCCGATTGTTATACGGCAGTACTTAGCTACCAACTCTCCTTCATAATTGCATTCACGAAAACCTATTAGTTCATCCTCGATGTCTCCCATAGCGGGAAAGCTGCTTTTGGCCTCGCTGATTTCCGTTCAGTAACTCGAATTCCTAACAATCCCGCTACGCTGCTGGTGAAATTTCAATCTCATTGACAATTCGTCGTGTCGATAGCTTAGTTTGAACAATTAATAGTTAAATTGGGTGTCCTTATTTATAAAATTAGGTGATCCTTACTATGATGAATTCAGACATTGCATCCTGGGGCTAAGTGTAAGAAATCATTAAGTTTATTGGGCTGCGAATGCAGTGGCACAGGGGCAAGGGGCCAGATATATCATGTATTTTGGGGGTCGGAAAAGCATCTGTAAGCAGTTGAAAGCACTATATATTGTTTGACTTTGGCCGACGTACACTATATGTTGCGCTCAATAGAGGTAGCTAAATTATTAGCTTTTTGAAGTAGTAAGCCTGTTTAGAATTGGTGGTTTGATCGTCTCAAACGTGATTCTTCTCCGATAATTTACTGGGCAGGTAGTAAAACAAGAATAAACCGAAACTAGTCCTACTTAGAAATCGCACATTAGCTGGAGTTATAAGCGAATGAAAAAATCTGCTGAAGCAGCAATAGAAAAGCCAATATCAGATGCCATAGCGGAAGCTATTCAAGAAGCGAAAGCAGATAGCGATCTGAATTTTCTTAAAAAGCAGAAAGAAGACGAAATCCGCATGAGACTCGACCAATTTGCCAAAGAACTCTCTCAGGTGAAGAAGCAGCGAGATCAACACTAGGCACTAAACCTACTACTTATTATCCCAAGGCGCGTTCAGATCCCAGCGCCCACCCCCTTCGCAATTCGTTCCAAATCCAAGTTAAGGCTGCGCGTCATATTGCTGCAGATGAAATTCTGTCGATGAATTTAGGCCTTCAAAGCGTTACACTGGACCCATGAAATCAATCTACTTACACGCGTGGATTTTGCATTCGCTAGTCAGTGAAATCCCAAGAAGGAAGTTCGACATGCTGGGCAACAGAAGACTCAAATCCTTATTAGCGCTATTTGTAGTAGCAGCTTCTCTTGTTAGTTGTGCTAGTAGCACTGGTTACTCACCTTTTCTGCGTGCTGAGCCTGCCGCAGATTCAGTATTAAATCGTGCCCCACGTAATTTGCGGCTCTTCTATGACGCGTTACCAGATGTGCCAAATAGCGGTCTTACGCTTACGGGCCCAGATGGGAATTACGATTTACGCGGTTTTCACACCATGGGATCCGACGATCTCATGATAGAAATCACCAATCCATCGATTCCGGATGGAGAATATGTGGTCGATTGGTCGGCCGTGATCGGAGAAGACTCTACTGTCCACGAAGGTTCCTATCGATTTTATGTCGCGACCGATCGTTAACCATAACTGATTTAGGGTCCGCCCTTCAGCTTAACCTTAGATGCTCAAAGCGGGTAAGACTTCTTGAAGTATGATCAAGTCTGCCTGAGGATGTCTGAATATAATTTGCCGCGGCAAAGTACGTTGTGGGATTCAGCTTTAGATAGTTCTATGTGGTTCTTCTCAGTCCATCGAGGTTGTGTCTTTAAGTATAATTGAATAGCTCGCATATTATCTCCAGCTGATTGAAAACAACTACCGGGGCTGATCCAATTCGGCTATTCCAGCGTTTAAAAAGCTTCATATAAAAGCTCAGCAGTTCAACGAAAAAATCGGATCACTAGGGAGAACCCAATGAACAGAAATTTCTACTCTGCCTTTTTCTTTTCAACAATACTTATCGCACTCACATCCTGCGCAACGAATGCAAGCTCGTCTCCGGCAGATGGAACCTGGGATTTCACCATGAGCAGCCCCTTTGGAGCACTAACCGCCACGGTTATTATGACGGCCGAGGGCGATACATTGACTGGATCCTTTGATCTGGGTGACGGCCGCACCTGGCCGATCGACGAAGGCGTAGCCGAGGGCAACGAGATCTCCTTCCGTCTTGACCGTGACGGTTCGCCGATGGTCTACGATATGTCAGCCACCGTCGAGGGTGATAGCATTATCGGAAGCGCCAGCGCCATGGGAACTGAAGTACCCTGGACAATGACTCGCCGTAGCTAGCTTTGACATATTAAGGGGCCGTACCCGATTCGAAGCTTTAAACTTCTGATCAGTAGAGTCTTATTTTGATAAGGCTCTAAACCCACAATTAGAGGTAAAAGGTTGAAAATATTTACAAAGGTATTTGCGATGTATGGGAAGGATTATTAGTAATCAGGAATAATGCTTTTAAGGCTAACTGCGATTATGACTTGATTCGGACTATAGAGTGGTGCCCAGAAGAGGACTTGAACCTCCACGACCTTGCGATCACTAGCACCTGAAGCTAGCGTGTCTACCAATTCCACCACCTGGGCAATAATTGCGGCGTTGAAATCACCGGATCGCAACTCTATCTATAGCCACTGAGCCTGTCAATACCAAGGTTTCCACAGTTCCTAGTGACTGTTGTCACATACATTTGGGCATTGCTGGGTGTATAATACTACCTTCTTAATTCTAGTATCCTTCCTTAATGCCTAAAACCCCAAAATCCAAAGATCCTCACGCGCAGCGTGAGGCTGAAAACTACGCCAATCCCATTTCCAGCCGGGAATTTATTCTTCAACTGTTAGAGCAGATCGGTGAGCCAATCGGCCACCTAGCGCTGTGTGAGCAGATGAAATTAACTTCCGAGGAGCAGATTGAGGCGTTACGCCGGCGACTAATCGCGATGAGTCGTGATGGTCAGATCATCAGCAACCGGCGGGGCCTATTCGGCTTGGCTGCGCATATGGATCTGATCAAGGGTCGTATTCAGGGTAATAAGGACGGCTATGGATTCTTCATTCCTGAAGACGGCTCCGGCGATATGTTCCTCGGTACGCGGGAGATGGAGAAGCTTTTCGATGGCGATGAGGTGCTTGCGCGGCATTCCGGTTTTGATAACCGTGGCCGGCGCGAAGGGATGATCGTCGAGATACTCAAGCGCCGCTTCGAGCAAATAGTAGGTCGCTACTATCGTGAAGATGGATTCGGCATTCTGGTTCCTGATAGCAAGCGTGTGAGCCATGAGATTCTAATTCCTGACCAGAATGCGGGCAGCGCTGAAGATGGTCAGTTCGTCGTTGCGCAGATTACCGAATACCCTAGCAAGAGACGCAAGGCTGTCGCGAAGATTGTCGAGGTTCTTGGCGACAGCACGACTCCTGGTCTAGAAATAGAAGTAGCAGTGCGCAGTCACGACATTCCCCATGTCTGGCCTTCCGCCGTAGAAAAAGAAACTTACCGCTTTTCGCAAGAGGTCGGTGAAGCCGATCTTCAAGGACGCGCAGATTTACGCGATATTCCATTCGTTACTATCGATGGCGAAGACGCGAAGGATTTCGATGATGCCGTGTTTGCACGTCAGCATAAAGAGGGCGGCTGGACACTCTTTGTTGCGATCGCCGATGTCTCACACTACGTGAAGATCGGCAGCGCGCTAGATGAAGAAGCTATCACACGAGCCACCTCTGTCTATTTTCCAGGCCACGTGATTCCCATGTTGCCCGAAAAACTTTCCAATGGCCTCTGCTCCTTGAAGCCCAAAGTCGACAGACTGACGATGGTGTGCGAGATGGAGATCTCGGAAAGTGGTGAGATGACTGACTACAGTTTTTATGAAGCAGTTATTCATTCTCATGGGCGCATGACTTACAACGAAGTTTCCGACATAGTCGAACTTGCCGAGAATGATGCCCAGAAAAGCATACAGGAAACTATTAAAAAGCGTCATGACTCCCTCATTGAGCACTTCGAGAATCTATATTCTCTTTTTCATGCGCTAAGAGCAGTAAGAGATAGTGGCGGCGCCATGGACTTCGACACGACGGAAACGCGCATCGTATTCGGCGAAGACAGAAAGATACGAGAGATCGTCCCGGTGTTTCGCAACGACGCGCATCGCTTGATCGAAGAATGCATGCTGTGCGCGAACGTAGCGGCTGCACGCCTTTTGGAAGACTCCAAATTGCCCGCTCTGTACCGTGTGCATGAAGGTCCTAATCCGGCGAAGCTAGAGAATCTGCGCATGTTCCTCAAGGAGTTGGACCTGCATCTTCCCGGTGGAGACAAGCCAGAGCCGGCGGACTACCAGTATGTTCTGAAGCAGATGGCGGGTCGTCCCGACCGTATTTTATTGCAGACGATGCTGATTCGCTCCTTAATGCAGGCCGTCTATTCGCCTGAAAATCTAGGGCATTTCGGTTTGGGCTATGACGCTTATGCGCATTTCACTTCGCCCATTCGTCGTTACCCAGACCTGTTGGTGCATCGCGCCATCCGTTACCTAGTTCGTAACAAGCCCGGAGCTCATGTTAAGAAGCATCCTGGAGCGGCTGATCTTGCAAAGAAAACAATTTACCCATTCGACTTAAAGCAGATGGTTGAGTTAGGCGAGATCTGTTCCACTTCTGAGCGTCGCGCTGATGCGGCGAGCTATAGCGTTATTGATGCGTTGAAATGCGAATACATGCAGGATCGAGTGGGAGACGAGTTCATAGGTACTGTTACCTCGGTGACGAGTTTTGGTTTGTTTGTAGAGCTGAATGAAATTTACGTTGAAGGCTTGGTGCATATTAGCGAGCTTAGCAACGATTACTACCACTTCGATCCAGTGCATCATAGCCTGAGTGGTGAGCGCAGCCAGAAGACCTATCGTCTGGGTGACAGCGTTGAAGTTAAAGTTGTGCGCGTTGATCTGGATGAAAAGAAGATCGACCTGCAGATGGTTGGCCTGAAGCAGTCGGCCAAAAAATTCGGCAAGTCGAAAGCGAAAAAGCCTGATTCTAAAAAGCCGCAATCGAAAAAAGAAAAACACGCCAAGAAGAAAATTGATTCTTCGAAGAAGCCGAAGCCCTCTAAGAAATTGAAGCACAAGAAACGCCAAGCCAATGCGGAGTCTAAATCTGGAAAGGGAACATCTACTGCGACAAAGTCTCCTGGAAAGAAGGCTAGTGCGGAACCTGGAAAGCCTAAAAAGAAACCTTCGTCCAGACGCAGCAAGAAACCGAACGCGAAGCCCAAAGCGTAACTGCGAGCTTAGCCCTGAGTGCAAACAGGGTCTTAACAAGAATAACAACGATCATCATGAAGAACGAAAAAGACAATCAAGGAAAAGTAATTGGCATACATGCGGTCTCCGAGCTACTCGTTCAGCGACCTGGGTCTGTAAGCCGGCTGCTAATCCAGCTTGGTAGAAACGACAAGCGCATCAATGAGCTTCGAGAGCTAGCGGCTGCTGGGAATGTCACGGTAGAAGAACTCAGCAAGGAAGCCTTCGAGAGAGAATTCGAGGGCGTGCATCAGGGTGTCGCTGCCATCGCGGAATTCGAAAACAGCATTCTGTCGGAAAATAGTCTGTTTGAGCTGCTAAAGGGTCTAGATCATCCGCCTTTATTGCTGATACTGGATGGCGTTACCGATCCTCATAACCTGGGGGCCTGCATACGCAGCGCGGATGCGGCGGGCGTCGATGCCGTGATCATCCCCAAAGATAACTCAGTGGGCCTGAACGCTACAGTGCGCAAGGTGGCCTGCGGGGCTGCTGAGACGGTTAATCTCGCCTCGGTGACGAACCTAGCTCGTTGTTTGGACAAGCTGAAGGAAGAAGGCATTTGGCTGGTGGGTGCCGCCGATCAGGCTGACAGCTCTCTGTATGATCAAGATTTAGGCGGCGCGATAGCGCTGATCATGGGCTCGGAGGGCAGGGGTCTACGCCGTTTAACGCGCAAGAGTTGCGACTTTCTGATATCTATACCTATGGCGGGCGCGCTCAGCAGTCTAAACGTATCCGTGGCGACGGGAGTCTGTCTGTATGAGGCCCGTAGGCAGCGAATTAGTATCGACTGAGTTGCACAGGGATGTGCAACCATTGCCCGCTAAGGCCAATGCGAGTGTGCCAATAGCAAGTAAAATTAAATTTTTACGCCAGCTTTTGGCGCGCGATATACTGAAAAGCCATGCATGACTTTTCAGTATTGGTTAGAAATAGAAAGAAACGGCCTATTAATCGTGATTTAGCCTCTCTAAGTATGAGTAAAGCTTGCATCCCCCACTCAGAATCCCTAGAATTCCCCCTCGTTTTTATCTGCGGGACTAGTTTCCGCAGCTACATAACTCCTTGTCTTACCGCGCACATCAGTGCTGATGGAAGGCATTAACCCAGAAGGAGTCTCTATGAGACACTATGAAATTGTATTCTTGGTGCATCCCGACCAGTCAGAGCAGGTCGCCGGGATGATCGAGCGCTATACTCAGTTGATGGCCGATAGCGGTGGGCAGATTCACCGATTGGAAGACTGGGGCAGACGCCAACTCGCCTACCCAATAAATAAGATCCACAAAGCGCACTACGTACTCATGAACATCGAGTGCAACGGTGAAGCTTTGGAAGAGCTTACTACTCTATTTCGCTTCAATGATGCGGTTATTCGTAACCTTGTTATTAAGACAAAGGCGCCTGTAACGGAAGAAACTTTTATTCTGAAGGGCGAGCGCGAAGGCAAAGAGCGCAAGCAACGTGCCGAGCAGAAGCGCAAGATGGAAGATGACGCAGCCGCAGCGTCTGCAGCAAAAGCAGCTGCAGCGAAAGCCGCGGAAGAAGCTGCCGCTCCTGCTGAAGAGGCTCCTGTAGAAGAAGCCCCTGAAGATAGCTGCACCGGATGCAACAGCTGAAGAAGTGCCTGCAGCTGCACCGGAAGCACCAGCTGAAGAAGCTACTGCTCCTGACGCAGAGAAGCAGGACTAAGTCACTGCGAATCCGAACCCTTTCCTAGTAAGAATAGAGATAGACAGACAGGATAAAAATTATGGCTCGTTATTTTAGACGGCGTAAATTCTGCAAATTCACTGCAGAAGGTACAGTACAAATAGATTACAAAGATCTTGAAACTTTGAAAGCGTATGTTTCTGAGACGGGTAAGATTGTCCCTAGCAGAATCACCGGCACAAAGGCTCGTTATCAGCGTCAGCTTTCAACTGCAATTAAGCGTGCGCGCTACTTGGCGTTGATTCCTTACACGGATAGCCATCAGGTTTAAAAGGTTATAACCATGCGCGGCCTTGCTGAATTCGTAATGAAGGGACGCAAGCAGGCCATAATGGCAGTACTGCTATTAGGCCTGATACCCATCGTAAATTTTCTAAGTCCGGTAGTAGTTGGCTTAGTCGTATTACGCAAAGGTTTGACCGAGGCCACGCAGGTTTTAGTTTGGGCCATTTTCCCGATAGGCGGGTGGGCCATAGCAGGCGATCCAGTTCCCTTGATTATGTTGTTGGGAATTACCGGATTGGCAGGACTACTGAGAGCATCAGAGTCTTGGGAATTTACTCTGCTAGGGTCAATCGTCGTTGGTCTTTGCGTAGAGATTTACTTGCGTTTGCAGCCGGCAGTGTTGGATTTGATCTTTCTTCAGATGCAGCCCTACTTCGATGCAAACGGCATACAAGGCGAGCAACTGGATTCGTTGAGAAATGTTATGACCAGCTTTATGGGCGCGGTCTATATGTTTCTCGCCATAGTCCTGCTGATGCTTTCTCGCTGGATGCAGGCTGCAGTGTTTAATCCCGGTGGATTTCAAAAAGAATTTCATGGACTCCGGGTAGAACAGAAAGTGGCACTGCTTCTAGTCGGCTCAATGATGCTGGCAAATTTTGGGATACTAATCCCGCAAAGTTGGATGCTGTATTTGGTTTTACCGCTGATGTTCTCCGGGCTTGCCCTAGTACATGCGGTGGTGGCGGCGAAGAAGTTATCGAGCCTCTGGTTAGCCGTGCTGTATGCGATAATCGTGTTGCCATTAATAGCGAATATGATCGTGCTGCTTGCACTACTAGATAGCTGGTACGATTTTAGAACGCGCCTGCAGAAGCCGGCGTAAACAGAATGAAGCACTGGCAGTCAATGCTAGATAAGAATTAGAGATGAGGAAGAACCAATGAACGTTATCTTGCTTGAGAAAATGGCAAACCTGGGTGAAATCGGCGATACCGCTAATGTGAAATCTGGATTTGCGCGCAACTTTCTGTTCCCAAAGGGAAAAGCGATACCTGCGTCAAAGCAGAACCTGGCCGATTTTGAAGGTCGTAGAGCAGAACTAATGGCAGCTCACGATTCCAACGTAGCCGCCGCGCAGAAGCGTCAGGCTGTCGTTGCTGATGCTTCGCTTAGCATGCAGGTAAATGCGAGCGATGAAGGCAAGCTATTCGGCTCTGTTGGTACGCAGAATATTGCGGATGCATTGAACGCGCAATGCGGCTCCGATATCGTTAAGGCAGAAGTATTGCTGCCAAACGGTGTTATTCGCGAGTTGGGCAGCTTTGAGGTCGTATTGGATCTTGGCTACTCAGTTACTGCGACTATCAATCTTGCAGTTCAAGGGCTTGATGCCGCTGCAGGCGTCAGCGCTGACGGCAGCATGATCGAAGAGATAGAAGAGGCCGAGGCTGCTGAAGTGGCTGCGAAGGAAGAAGCTGAGCAAGCCGAGGAAGAGAAAGTAGAGACAAAGGAAGACTAAGATTGAATCTCTAGGTTTAATCGCCTAAGGCTAGAGGAGTCTGTTTCTAGCCCTTGACCAATCTATCTTCATCAAGCACCATCTGTTCACTCAGTTGGTGTTTTTTTTCGCCTCTTTCTAAGAACAAATCTCAATCAAATAGAAGCAAAAGATGTCTTTTGATACCCCTCATAGTCCTCAGAACCGTGCAATTAGTAATGTAGCGGCATTGAAAGTGCCCCCTCATTCAGTCGATGCGGAGCAGGCGGTATTGGGCGGTCTGATGCTGGACAACACAGAATGGGACAATCTGGCAGATGTGCTGCTTCCCGAAGATTTCTATCGCCCTGAGCATCAGATCATCTTCCGAGTAATGTCACAGCAAAGCGAAGACCGCAGTCCTATCGATGTCGTGACATTGATGGGATCCCTTAATAGCTTGAACGAATTAGAAAGTGCTGGAGGCATCGAGTACCTTAGCGAGTTGACAGACAATGCCAGAGGCACGGCAAATATACATGCCTACGCCGAGATCATTCGCGAGCGGGCGATCCTGCGCCGGTTGATCAGTGTCGCCAACGGTATTGCCAACAGCGGCTACAACACCGGTGGCAAGAAGGCCGCCGTCGTCTTGGACGAGGCAGAGCAAGAAGTCTTTAGCATTGCGGATGAGCGACCGCAGGATCAGGGCCCCGTCCCTATCAATCCCTTGCTCAGCAAGGCCGTGGATAGAATCGATGAACTTGCGGGCTTAGATGGCAGCCTCACTGGCCTGTCCACTGGCTTTACCGATCTTGATGAGATGACCTCCGGCTGGCAGAAATCGGATTTGGTTATCGTCGCCGGAAGGCCCTCGATGGGTAAGACGGCATTTGCCATGAATCTGGTTGAGAATGCAGTGATGAGCTCTGACGAGCCAGTACTGGTCTTCAGTCTCGAGATGCCAGCACAGAGCCTCATCTTTCGTATGCTCTCTTCGATCGGCAAGCTAGATCAGACCAAACTGCGTACCGGAAACTAACTGAAGAAGATTGGCCGGGCTTTAACAACGCCGTGGCGAAACTTAAAGACCGACCCCTTTTCATCGATGACAGTGCAGCATTGAGTCCGATGGAGATGCGAGCGCGGGCACGCAGAATCGTGCGCGAGCATGGCAGCCTCGGTATGGTGGTAGTGGACTATTTACAGCTAATGCAAATCAAAGGCTTTGGCGACAATCGCGTCGGAGAGATCTCTGAGATATCACGATCACTGAAGTTGTTGGCGCGCGAGTTCGAGTGTCCAGTTATAGCACTGTCGCAGCTCAATCGTAGCCTCGAGCAACGACCAAACAAACGGCCCGTAATGTCGGACCTGCGTGAATCGGGTGCGATCGAGCAGGACGCCGATATTATCTCGTTCATCTACCGAGACGAGGTCTACAATGAGGATTCGCCGGACAAGGGAGTAGCCGAAGTGATTATTGGTAAGCACCGTAACGGTCCGATCGGCACAGTAAGGCTGAGTTTCGTTGGTAAGTACACTCGCTTCGAGAATCATGCACAACCGAGGTACGACGACAGCTACACCCATGGATAGTCACGCCGCAACTGATCCGGATCGATCATGATTGACTCCTCATTTAGAGCTCGGGCTACGATAGACCTACGTGCGCTCAAGAAAAACCTCTCACAAGTAAGCGCTCATTGTCCCGAATCACAAATCGTTCCTGTGATAAAGGCGAATGCCTATGGCCATGGCGTCGAAAAAGTGGCGTTGGCGCTGAATGCGATGCACAGAAAATTTGCAGCCCTTGCTGTGGCTTCTATGGAAGAAGCCATTCAGCTGCGTACCCTCGGCATTAGTACTCCAATCCTCCTCCTTTCTGGGTTTCGTGACAAAGTGGAAATGGATCTCTGTCTCAATCACAAGATTGAGCCTGTGATTCATTCGATGTATCAGTTTGAGGAAATCGATAAATATCTGGAAACCGAAATCTCTCACGGGGTTGGCAGAGTTTGGGTGAAGTTCAATAGCGGCATGAATCGACTCGGCCTCGACAAAGAACAGGCCTTGCGAGTCTATGGAGACTTGCACCGGCACCCGGAGACAGAGGTCGTATTCATGTCTCATCTCGCCAGCGCCGACGATCCCGAGAGTCAATCCGCGGTGGAACTTCACACAAAGGCAGATAGCGGAGTTCGACTCGCTTAAACAGCAGATCGCTAACTCGACTCAGGGGCCGGTGCAGGCAAGCCTCGCCGCTTCGGCCGGCATATTGTCACTTCCCCAAACGCATCATCAATTCGTGCGGCCCGGGTTTATGTTGTATGGCGGATCGCCTTTTACGAACCGCACTGCGCGAGGAAATAGGGCTGCTGCCAGTCATGACGCTGCGCGCGAAGATCATTGCTATCAACAACGTTGAGGCTGGCGGCACTATAGGCTACGGCGCGACCCATCGTTGTAGACAATACACGCGGGTAGGGATCGTCTCCATAGGTTACGCCGATGGCTATCCGCGCTCGGCGAAGAATGGTACGCCAGTTCTGGTCAATACTAAGCAGGGGCCACGCCGCGCTGGACTACTAGGTCGAGTGTCTATGGACACGATTGCGATCGACCTGACTGGACTCGATACGGTAAAGATAGCCGATGACGCTGTGCTATGGGGAGATGGGCTTTCGGCCGATGAGGTAGCCCGCTATGCAGATACAATCTCCTACGAATTGTTCTGCAAAGTCACCAAGCGAGTTGAATTTGTCTATACTGATGAGTGACTTGGGATGCACTTTTCCTCACCCATTTCTAACAAAGCAAACTACAGAAAAGCTGAATACAGAGTATGTCTAAAAACAAAATCGCATTCGTCTGCACAGACTGTGGCACTGAACACGGTCAATGGCAGGGGCAATGTGCCTCCTGTAAGGCATGGAATACGCTATCGCAGATTAACCTAGGCAATAGCAGTAGCACCTCGCCAGCAACCAAAGCCGACTTCCGCAAGCAGGGTTACTCCGGCGATAAATCTAATGTACAGAATCTTTCCGACATAGACCTAGAGGCCCTCCCGCGTTTTAGCAGCAGCATCGATGAGATGGATCGCGTTCTCGGCGGTGGTCTGGTGCCGGGGTCGGCCATTCTGATCGGTGGCAATCCAGGCGCGGGCAAGAGTACGCTGTTACTGCAAATAATGTGCCTGTTAGCAAATACCGGAAAGCCAGCCCTGTATGTCACTGGAGAGGAATCCTTGCAGCAGGTTGGCATGCGCGCAAAGCGTTTGAATCTGCCCCAGAAGAATTTAAAGATGCTGGCCGAGACTAATGTCGAGCAGATTTGTAAGGCGGCCCAGGAGCACCAGCCACAGCTGTTGGTTGTGGACTCGATTCAGGTCATGCATAGCGGCGACGTGGCGTCGGCACCAGGCAGTGTCTCTCAGGTGCGCGAGTGCGCCGCCTATCTTATTCAGTATGCGAAGCAGACCAACACGGTTTTATTTCTGGTTGGTCACGTGACGAAGGATGGCAATCTGGCGGGCCCCAAAGTGCTGGAACATATGATCGATTGCTTCATCATGTTGGAGGGCGGCAACGACAGTAAGTATCGCATCCTACGTGGGCAGAAGAATCGCTTCGGAGCAGTCAACGAGCTAGGCGTGTTTGCCATGACGGAAACTGGGCTCAAAGAAGTTAAGAACCCCTCTGCGATATTCTTGGCGCGAACCGAAGAAGACACACCCGGCTCGATAGTCATGGTGTTATGGGAGGGCACGCGCCCTCTGCTGGTGGAGATTCAAGCCCTGGTCGATGGCAGTCAATTAGGTAACCCTCGTCGAGTGGCAGTCGGTCTCGAGCAGAACCGCTTAGCCATGCTGCTAGCAGTTCTGCACCGTCATGGCGGATTGTATATGGCGGATCAGGATGTCTACGTTAACGTCGTGGGCGGGGTCAAAGTGACCGAGACAAGTGCCGACTTGGCATTGTTGCTCGCGATCGTATCCAGCTTTCAGGATAAATCCCTGCCCAAGGATCTGGTCGTGTTCGGAGAGGTGGGCTTAGCCGGTGAGATTCGACCTGTGCCCGGTGGGCAGGAACGATTGCAGGAGGCAGCCAAACATGGCTTCACTAGAGCTATCGTACCGAAGGCGAATGCGCCGAAGAACAAGATTCCAGGGCTCGAGGTAATCGGCGTAAGCAAGATCACTCAGGCTCTCGAGGCGATCTAGAGCATCCTAGCAACTAAGCTAGCACTCTATTCGTGATCTGCTTAGTCTGGAGCCCTATCGAAATCTGCGCTAATCGTGCGGGACGCTTTCCAATAGTGGAAGGCACACCAAAAATTCACCAGCAGCGTAATCGACATCGCATAGCGCAGCGAATCAGAGCCGTAAGTTGGTTCGAAAAAGTCGCTCATGAAGCCAGTTAGCATCGGGCCTAGCCCTAAGCCAATTAGATTTAACATGAATAGCAAGATCGCCGATGCCATGGCGCGCATGCGAATGCCAACCAAGAAGTGAGTGGATGCAATGCAGGGCGCAAGATACCATCCGCCACAGAATACCGGCAGAAAGTAGGAGAATGCCGCGCTATATCCGTTGGGCATCAGCAGAAAAGTAACTAGTCCCAATGGAATTGCCAATATTGTGGAGATGAAGGGAATCCATATATACCAAGTCTTGTCCCCAGTCTTGTTTGCCATACGGTCTGACATCCAACCACCAAAGAACGTGCCAGCCAAGCCACCGATACCCGCAATCATACCGTAGTACCAACCCACATCTAGAATTGGCATACCATGGACGCGACCTAGAAATAGCGGCATAAAGTTGCCCATGCCATAGGTAACGAAGGCATGTAGTGCGCAGGCAAAGGAAAGATGTCTAAATGATTTTCTATCCCAAAGGAAATGCAGCACACGCAGGAAGCCCGGTGGCGCCACGTCTTTGCGTGATTCAGCCATGCCGCGCGGCGGCTCTTTGATTACGAATCTAACGAGTAGCGCGAGAAATATTCCAGGGATAGCAACTACTACAAAAGCAGTACGCCAATCGAAATATTGAACGAGATAGGCGCCGCCGACCGTACCGACCAGAATGCCGCCGTATACTCCGAGAGAATAAATGGATAAAGCCGTGGCTCGTTGGGCTGCTGGGAAAATATCGGAGACAATGGAGTGAGCTGGAGGCGATCCTCCTGCTTCTCCGACGCCGACGCCAAACCTAGCCATGAATAGCTGAAAGAAATTATTTGCCGCTCCACAGAGAGCGGTCATTATGCTCCATATGGTAATTGATATAGCAATAATATTACGTCGGTTACTGATGTCGGCCAAACGCGCGATGGGTATGCCGAGGGTTGTGTAGATCAATGCGAAGGCGAGACCGGATAGCATGCCAAATTGACCATCGCTAATCTGCAGGTCGTCGATGATGAACTGGGCGAGAACATTGATGACCTGCCTGTCTACGAAATTGGAGACATAGGCGGCTGTGAGTATGCCTAACACTAGATAGCGGTAATAAGGGTTCTGGTAGGCCTTGGCGGCAGCTACTTTTTCCGGCGATAAGTTGGATGCTGAATCTTCGGAAGTGTTTTCGGAGTTACTATCGGTGTTCGCAGTCATTCGCTGTCCTCAGCGTTATTCTTTTTTCGGGTCAGGAAAGAATCCAACCGGCACTAAGAGCCCAGTTCATTGACTGGACTTCGATGTATAGCATCAAAACATTTATTCCGCTGCCAGTCTACGGATAAGTACCGCGCTGAGTTTTGCGCGTTCTACCAGTGAGCTCACTCGGCCCTGCTCCCTATTGGAGTGGGCGCCGGTGCCGGCGCTGCCTAGGGAATCTAGCGTCGGCAGCCCAACTGCCTGAGTAAGCGATCCATCGGTTCCCCCGCCGGAATCACCTACACCTAGCTCCTGTCCTAGCAGGCGGCCAATGGCGATGGTCTTGTTTAATAGGTAGTCCGACTCAGGTGTGGCTATCTTTGCTGGGCGATGTAGATTGCTCCAACTTTCAGTTGTGATTTCTCCGGAATTTACTGGGTAGCTAAAGACGCTACCGAAAATTTCTTCGAACTGGGCGACTGCATCAATACCTTGCTGCGCTTCTGGATAGCGCAGATCTATTAGTGCTTCTGCGCAGGGGGCTATTGTATTGCGTGCTTCTCCGCCGCTAATCACGCCCACGTTGACGGTTACTCCGGTCTCATAGTCTGTAATGTTCTCAATCTGTACTATTTTGTAGGCTAGCTCTTTGATCGCCGACCTGCCTTGTTCGTGAGCGCCACCTGCATGAGACGCTCTACCGTGCACGACGAACCGTGCCTGACCCAACCCCTTGCGTTCTCTGGTGAGCCGATTATTACCAGATGATTCATACACTAGGCCCCAGTCATGCAGTAGCGCCTGTTCTTCGAGATACTTTCTGGACGAGAGCGAGCCGATTTCCTCGTCGCTATTGAGTAGCACGGTAATAGACTTATCCCCTAGCTCGCCGCTTTCGTTCAGTGCCTTGAGTGCATACAGCATCACGACCAAACCGCCTTTCATGTCGGATACGCCAGGTCCATACATAGTGTCACCTTCGCGACTAAATTCTTGGAACGGGCTGCCCAGGAGGAAACACCGTATCCAGATGGCCCATCATTAATAGTTTTGAGCCACTGCCACTCTTGCTAGCAAGAATATGGTCGGCGACGTCGACATTGTAATCGCTTCCTGGACAGCTCGGCATCTCGATGACTTCTCCGGGCAGGGTTGAGAGTGAAAAACCTAGCTGGCGTAATTCCTCGCCAAATATCGAAGCGAGTTCATTGACGCCCTGCTTGTTGAGACTCCCTGAATTAATATTGGTGATCCGCTCGAGCATCTCGAGCATATTTTCTTCCTGCGAATCCAGCCAGGAAGTGAGTTCAATCTCTTCGGTATTGAGTGAGGGCTCAACAGTATCCTGCGCATATCCAGACAACGTGAAAAAGAATACGGACAATAAAAGTAGAGATGTTGCTCTCAGTTTCATTACATTCAACATCTGTAAAAGCTTCGAGTGTGTGGCGTTGCTGGTTAATCGGTTCATTAGCGTCTTCTCATCTTGATAGCAGGTTTATTCATTCGGAGCATTGCCGCTGCTCTGTTTACTCGATGGTCGCAGCACGGTGATCTCGGCGAGGCCAATGAGGAAGAAGTAGAGTGCAGCGACTGCGATTGCACGTTCTGGCTCTTTTTCCCAGAGGCCACCGCCTCTATCTGGATATACCTCGTCCAATACCGTGCCGATGATACCGAGTTCAGGTATCGGTAGAAACAGTGTGCCAGATACGACGAGCAGGTAAAGTAGCACGCCAATGCCCGATCTCGCCACAATCGCTTTTTTGCAGTCTTGCGAGTTTAGTAGTAGATTGAGGCGGCGTCCCAAAATGATGCCGGCGAAAACTCAAAGCAGCGCCAGGTGTATCTAGAGACACTTCGAAAGCCCACATCATAAGTGAATAGAACGTGAGAAGGCCGACAGATACTTTTATTTGATTTTTAGTGTCCTGTTGCTGGTTGAGTATGCTGGCCATGAAAGCGCTTGAGTGTAGCAAGATGAATTTGAACAGCGCCCAGTCGTACCCAATTGCCATCATTCCAGGCTATCGGCTCGTACCATAAGTTGAATAGTACCCAGCTTAAATAGAATCAGGTACTGCAGCGACAATAGCGTCGACCCAGGGAATCGCTCGATCAATCTGCAGATGGAGTTCTTCTGACATGGCGCCAGTATAGGCAGCTGCGATGCCGGTTATAATCCATCCACAACGTAAGTTGTATTTGTATGTGACAGTGTTCATACTCCTCAGCCCATGAACTCTGACGAAAAACCTATTCTTCGTATCAACGGCTTGAATAAATTCTATCCGGGCGGTTTTCAGGCGCTCAAAGATATAAACCTCGAAATTGAGAAAGGGGAAATTGTCGCTCTACTCGGACCAAATGGTGCTGGCAAGACAACTCTTATCTCTGTCGTTTGCGGTATCGTGAATCCTAGTTCAGGGACAGTGAGCGTAGATGGCTACGACATCATTAAAGATTTCCGCAAGACACGTTCAATCATCGGGTTAGTTCCGCAGGAGCTCACCACCGACTCCTTCGAAACTGTATTCAATACTGTCGGGTTTAGTCGCGGCCTGTTTGGTAAGCCACCGAATGCTGCGCATATCGAGAAAGTACTTCGCTCTTTGTCTCTGTGGAACAAGAAAGACGATATGATCATGACGTTGTCCGGAGGCATGAAGCGTCGCGTATTAATCGCAAAGGCGCTCTCCCATGAGCCGGCTGTATTGTTCCTCGACGAACCGACGGCGGGTGTGGATGTCAATCTTAGGAAAGACATGTGGGAGATCGTGCAAGAACTAAAAGCTGAAGGCGTAACGATCATTTTAACCACACACTATATCGAAGAGGCTGAAGAGATAGCGGACCGAATTGGAGTGATTAACAATGGCGAGATCATTCTGATGGAAAACAAAGAAAAGCTGATGGCGAAGCTTGGCAAAAAGCAATTGATCCTCGATCTCTGTGATCAGCTGAGCGCTGTACCCGAAAGTATGGCCGACTACGAACTTGAGCTTAACGATAACGGGTTGCAGCTAGTTTATACATTTACTAC